>NZ_JAELTR010000087.1:0-12127 GCF_016428945.1 Chromobacterium sp. ASV23 | reverse complement strand
GGAAGCCAACGGGGCCGATGCCGGGCGTCAGCGCCAGCCGCAGCCAGGCGCGCGGGGTCGGGCTCATTCGGCGTCCGGCGGGGCGATGCCGTCGCCGACATAGATGGCGCCCGCGCTGTCCAGCACCAGGCCGTAGGACACCTTGTCGAAGACGCGATAGATGAACAGCTTGCCGGCCTGCTCGGTTGGCAGCTGCGCCTGACGCTTTTTGCCGGCGGCGTCGGCGATTTCGATGGCGCCGCCCTTCTTGAATATGCCGAACACCATGCCCGGCTCCACGCCGGCGGCGCTGCCCAGGTTCACCGCCACCGTGGAATACTGCGCGGCGCCGTCCACGCCCTGGTAGCTGGAGATGATCTTGCCGTGCATGCCGTCTTCGGCAGGGTGGGGCACGTAATTGACGAAGGACTCCTTGGGCGCGCGCACCAGGCGGTCGCCTACCAGCACTTCGCCGGCGACGCTGCGGATGCGCAAGGTCTGGATGTCGGCGCGCAGCTTGTCTACCACCAGATCGCCCCCATATACCGCTTCAACCCCCAGCGCTTGCTGGCTGTCCGGGTCTACCAGAGTCTTGCCCAGGCGATAGGCCTGCCAGCTGCCGGTCTCGTTGACGCCGCTGGCGTAAACGCGGTCGCCCGGGCTCAGGCTGAGGCGCTCGTCCGGGCCGGCCACCAGTTTGGGGCCAAGGGCGAATTGTTCGGGATTGACGATCAGCGGGCGAACCATGAACGGCTCTATGGCTTCGGCAGGGATGCTGGCGATGGCTTGGTCGAGCTCCTCGACGCGGGCCTGCGGCGACAGCTTGACCTCGCGCGGCGTGTCCGATGCCAGCGACAGCCTGGGCTGGCCATTGACGTAGTCCAGTGCCAGCACGTCGCCCGGATAGATCCAGTGCGGATTGCGCACTTGCTCGCGGTTCATCCGCCACAGCCGCGGCCATTGCCACGGGCTGTTCAGATAACGGCCGGCGATGCCCCACAAGGTGTCGCCTTTGGCCACGGTGTAGCGCGACGGCGCGTCCGGCTTGATCGCCAATTCGTCGGCAAATGCCGTAACGGACAACGCCAGAGCCAGGGCAAGCGATATAATGCGCTTAAGCATGAATGGATTCCAATTCTTGATGCCGGCCGACAGACGCCGCGGCCGGGGGCTGAACGAAGCTGCGCCGAACCGCTCTATTATCCACGCGGGCGCGGCGATACGACAACTTGGAGTGAATGATAGCGATGGCGCTGTTGAACATTTTGCATTACCCGGACGACAGGCTGCACACCGTGGCCAAGCCGGTGGAAGTCTTTGACGCCGCTCTGCAACAGCAGATCGACGACATGTTCGAGACCATGTACGAGGCCAAGGGCATCGGCTTGGCCGCCACCCAGGTGGACTACCACTACCGGCTGGTGGTGATGGACATCTCGGAGGAGCGCGATGAGCGCCGGGTGTTCATCAACCCGGAAATCGTCGAGAAGGACGGCGAAACCGTCTACGAAGAGGGCTGCCTGTCGGTGCCCGGCATCTACGACAAGGTGACCCGCGCCGAGCACGTCAAGGTGAAGGCGCAGGACCGCGACGGCAAGCCGTTCGAGCTGGAGGCCGATGGCCTGCTGGCGATCTGCATCCAGCATGAGATCGACCACCTGAACGGCGTGGTGTTTGTGGAGCGGCTGTCGCAGCTGAAGCAGAACCGCATCCGCAGCAAGCTGAAGAAACGCGAAAAACAAAATATGTAAGACCGGCCGACAAGCCGGTGATCAACGGCGCTGCGGGACGGCGCCGTTGTCATGAGCGGGAAGCAATAACGATGAAATTGATATTTGCCGGCACGCCGGAATTCGCCGCCGCCGCCTTGCGCGCGCTGATCGCCGCGGGGCACGAGATCCCGCTGGTGCTGACCCAGCCGGACCGCCCGGCCGGCCGCGGCATGAAACTGAAGCCCAGCCCGGTCAAGGAAGTGGCGCTGGCGCATGGCCTGCGCGTCGAGCAGCCGGAAAAGCTGCGCGGCAGTCTGGAGGCGCAGCAGATGCTGCGCGACATCGGCGCCGATCTGATGGTGGTGGCCGCCTATGGCCTGATCCTGCCGCAGGACGTGCTGGACATCCCGGCGCGCGGCTGTCTGAACATCCACGCCTCCCTGCTGCCGCGCTGGCGCGGCGCGGCGCCCATCCAGCGCGCCATCCTGGCGGGCGACCATGAAACCGGCATCACCATCATGCAGATGGACGTGGGCCTGGATACCGGCGACATGCTGAGCATCCACCCGCTGGCCATCGCCGATGACGAAACCGCCGCCACGCTGCACGACAAGCTGGCCGCCTGCGGCGCGCAAGCCATCGTCGAGACTTTGGGCCGCCTGGATGAAGTCGTCCCGCAACAGCAGCCGGAAGACGGCGTCACCTACGCCCAGAAGCTCAGCAAGGCCGAGGCCGAGATCGACTGGACGCTGCCGGCGGCGGACGTCGCCCGCGCCATCCGCGCCTACAACCCGGCGCCGGGCGCGTTCACCTCGCTGAACGGCGAGCCGCTGAAGCTGTGGATGGCCAGCGCCGAAGCCGGCCAGGCCGAACCCGGCGTGGTGGTGGCGGCCGACGCCGACGGCGTGCTGGTGGGCGCCGGCGAGGGCCTGGTGCGCGTCAGCGTGTTGCAGGCAGCCGGCGGCAAGCGGCTGGCCGCGCGCGACTTTGTCGCCGGCCGCGCCAGCCTGGCGGGAACCCGGCTGGGGGTATGAGACTCCAAGCATCTGTTTGATTGTCAAGCGGGTTTTGAGAGGGAGAGCATGAACGACAACTGGTTGAAGACCACGGTGCTGATGGCGGCGATCCTGGCGCTGTTCGCCCTGATCGGCGGCATGATAGGCGGCAAGGGCGGCATGATGCTGGCCTTGCTGTTCGGCGGCGCCATGAACGTGTTTGCCTGGTGGAATTCCGACCGCATGGTGCTGTCGATGTACAACGCGCAAGAAGTCGACGCCAACAGCGCGCCGGAGTTCTATGCCATGGTGGCGGAGCTGGCGCAGCGCGCCGGCCTGCCGATGCCGCGTGTCTACGTGATCCACGAAGAGCAGCCTAACGCCTTCGCCACCGGACGCAATCCGGAAAACGCCGCGGTGGCCGCCACCACCGGCATCATGCGCATGCTGGACTACCGCGAACTGCGCGGCGTGATGGCGCATGAGCTGGCACATGTCAAACATCGCGACACGCTGATCTCGACCATTTCCGCCACTATGGCCGGCGCGATTTCCGCCCTGGCCAACTTCGCCATGTTTTTCGGCGGCCGCGACGAGAACGGCCAGCCGGTGGGCCTGCTGCCGCGCCTGGCCGTGGCCTTTCTGGCGCCGGTGGCGGCCAGCCTGATCCAGATGGCGATCTCGCGCGCCCGCGAATTCGAAGCCGACCGCGGCGGCGCCGAGATCTCCGGCGATCCGCTGGCCTTGGCCTCGGCCTTGCAGAAGATCGAATACTACGCCCGCGGCATCGCCATGCCGACGGCCGAGGCCCATCCGGAAACCGCGCAGATGATGATCATCAACCCGCTGTCCGGCGGGGGCGGCGTAGGCGACCTGTTCCGCACCCACCCGCATACCGAAGAACGCATCGCGCGGCTGAACGACATGGCGCGCGGCGTCTACTGAACGCATATATTGAGTATCCGACCCCAGGCCAGTCCACTGCGGACTGGCCTTGCTTCATCGAAAGAATCCACATGCATCACATCCAGCGGCTGGCTGCCGACATCCTGGGCCGAATCGAGGCTGGCACCACTCTGACCGACGCGCTGGCCGACGCCCAGCGCCAGCAAGAACAGCTGACGCCGGCCGAGCGCGGCGCGCTGCAGGACTTGAGCTACGGCAGCCTGCGCCACCTCGGCGTGCTGCGCCACTGCCTGCGCCAGCTGGTGCCGCGGCCGCTGCCGGAGCCGCAGCTGGAGCGCCTGCTATTGGTGGCGCTGTATCAGCTGCAGCACACCCGCGCCGCGCCTTATGCCGTGGTGAACGAAGCGGTGACTTCGGCCAGCGGCATCGCCCGCGGCAAGTTCAAGGGCCTGGTCAACGGCGCGCTGCGCAACTTCCT
This sequence comes from Chromobacterium sp. ASV23, assembly GCF_016428945.1. Taxonomy (NCBI): domain Bacteria; kingdom Pseudomonadati; phylum Pseudomonadota; class Betaproteobacteria; order Neisseriales; family Chromobacteriaceae; genus Chromobacterium; species Chromobacterium sp. ASV23. The sequence continues at coordinate 8,057 of NZ_JAELTR010000087.1, read as the reverse complement.
GCGCCGCCGCGACGAAATCCTGGACGCCGCCGCGCGCGACGACGTGGCCGCCGCCAACCACCCGGACTGGTGGGTGGCGCGGCTGCGCGAGGCCTACCCCCAACAATGGCAGGCGGTGCTGGCCGCCAGCAACGCCCATCCGCCGCTGACGCTGCGGGTCAATCGCCGCGAGGGTTCGGTGGCGGAGTATCTGGCGCAGCTGGCCGCGGTCGGTATGGAAGCCAGCGCGCTGGGGGACGAGGCGGTGCAGCTGGCCAAGCCGGTGGCGGTGCGCGATCTGCCCGGTTTCGCCGACGGCGCGGTGTCGGTGCAGGACGAGGGCGCGCAGCGCGCCGCGCACTGGTTGGACCTGCAGCCCGGCTTGCGCGTGCTGGACGCCTGCGCGGCGCCTGGCGGCAAGACCGGCCACATGCTGGAGCTGGCCGATGTCGAACTGACCGCGCTGGACATCGACGCGGCCAGGCTCGCCCGCGTGGGCGACAATCTGCAGCGGCTGGGTCTGAACGCCGAACTGCGCCAGGCCGACGCGGCGCGGCCGCAGGACTGGTGGGACGGACGCCCGTTCGACCGCATCCTTGCCGACGTGCCGTGTTCCGCCTCGGGCGTGGTGCGCCGCCATCCGGACATCAAATGGCTGCGCCGTCCCGGCGATTTCGCGGCGCTTGGCCGGCAACAGGCGGCGATGGCCGACGCGCTGTGGACGCTGCTCGCCAGCGGCGGGAAAATGCTATACGCTACCTGCTCGATTTTTCCGGAAGAAAACTGCCAGCAATTGGAGAGCTTCCTGCGGCGTCACCCGGATGCGGTGCGTCTGAAAGAGGAGCAACTATTGCCCTGTGAGCGTCATGACGGCTTTTATTACGCGCTGCTTGAAAAACATTAGCCTGATTGGGCTGCTGCTGTGCTGTCTGGCGGCCGCCGCCTGGGCCGACACCATCGCGTCCCGCCGGGCCGAGGCCGAAGTGATGCCGGACGGCACGCTGTCGGTCAGCACGCGCTTTTTGACGCGGCTGACGCCCAGCCTGAACGAGGCGCTGCAGCAGGGCGTGGTGCTCGGTTTCCGGCTGGAGTTCCAGCTGATCAAGCCGCGCACCACCGCTTATTACCTTAGCCTGCGCGAGTGGTTCGACCCGCACGCGCAGATCGGCTTCAAATTGGCGTATCAGCCGCTGACCGGCCGTTACCGCGTCAGCATCGGCAGTCTGTCCAACTACTATCCTACTCTGCGCGAGGCGCTGGCCTCCATCGGCGCGATTCAGGGCTGGCGTGTGCTGAATGCCGGCACGCTTGACCCGAAGAAGCCCGGCAATGTGGCCGGCCAGGTCCGCTTGCTGCTGGATATCAGCGAGCTGCCCAAGCCGTTCCAGATGAATGCGCTGGGCTCCGACGACTGGACGCTGGAGTCGGACTGGATCAAGCTCGACGTCAAGGACGCCAACTGATGCGCTACGCCTCCATCGCGATGGCGACCGTCGGGGCGATCCTGCTCTATCTGCTGGCGGTGGCCACAGGCAACGCCTCCAAACTCAACGACTATTACTGGTGGGTGTTCGGCCTGAACAGCCTGCTGTTGTTGGCATTGCTCAGCGTGGTGGCGCGCCAGTTGCTGCGCTTGCGGCAGCGGGTGAAAAACCGCGTGTTCGGCGCCAAGCTGACGCAGAAACTGGCGATGATGTTCGCCGGGGTGGCACTGGTGCCGGGCTTGTTGGTGTTCACGGTATCCGCCCAATTCCTGACGCGCAGCATCGAAAGCTGGTTCGACGTGAAAGTCGAGGCGGCGCTGGACCGCGGCCTGGTGCTGGGCCGCAGCGCGCTGAATTACGTGCTGGACGATGTCGGCCGCAAGGGACGGCTGGTGCAGGAAGAAGTGGCGGTGCTGCCAGATGGGCAATTGCAGAACCGGCTGAACCGCTTGCGCGATCAACTGGGTTTGACCGAGATCGCCGTATTCAACCGCGGCAGCGGCCAGATGGTGGCGTTTTCCGGCGCCGGCAAGCCGATGCCGCTGACGCATGAAGCCTTGCGCGGCGTGCGTTTGCAACATCCGCAGCAAACCATAGAAAACGATGGCAACAGCGGGCTGTCGCTGCGGGTGCTGGTGGCCTACCGCACGCCGGGCGAGGAAACCCGGGTGCTGCAATTGAGCCAGGCCGCGCCGGCCGACATCAGCCGCGACGCCGAGCAGATCGAGAGCGCCCGTTCCGAATACCGCCAGCTGCTGTTGGCGCGGCATGGCTTGCGCACCTTCTACATGCTGACGCTGGCGCTGGCGGTGCTGCTGGCGCTGACGGCCGCGCTGGCCTTCGCCTTGTTCCTGTCCGAGCGTTTGTCCGCTCCGCTGTCCGAGCTGGCCGCCGGCACCCGCGCCGTGGCGCAGGGCGACTTTTCCAAGCGCCATCCGGTGTATCGGCGCGACGAGCTGGGCATGCTGACCACGCTGTTCAACCGCATGACGCAGCAATTGGACGAGGCGCGGCAGCAGGCGGAAAAAAGCCGCGGCGAGCTGGAAGGCGGCAAGCTTTATCTGGAAAGCATACTAGCCAACCTGTCGGCCGGCGTCATCGCCTTTGGCGGCGACTGGCAGATCCGCGCCGCCAATAGCAGCGCCTCGCGCATTCTGGGCGTGGAGTTCAGCCGCTTGGCCGAGCACCGTTTCCCGGAGTGGGGGCAGGAAATGCCGGCGGTGACGCCGCTGGTGGAAACGGTGATGCAGCATGCCGACAGCGACGTCGAAACCGATTGGCAGACCCAGCTGAATTATGAAACCAGCCAGGGCGAGCGCATCCTGCTGGTGCGCGGCGCGCGGCTGCCGGAGCACTCCAGCGACGGCTACGTGCTGGTGTTCAACGACATCACCGAACTGGCCCGCGCCCAGCGCGATGCGGCCTGGGGCGAGGTGGCCAAGCGGCTGGCGCATGAGATCCGCAATCCGCTGACGCCTATCCAGCTATCGGCCGAACGGCTGGCGATGAAGCTGGCCGACAAGCTGGAAGGACCGGATGCCGATATGCTGAAACGTTCCACCGATACCATCATCAAGCAGGTGGGCGCGCTCAAGAGCATGGTGGACGCTTTCCGCGATTATGCCCGCGCGCCGAAGATCAAACTGGTCAAACTTGATCTCAATCAGGTGATTCGAGAAGTGATGACTCTTTACGAATCCAATCCTGCTGTTAAGATTGCGCTGGACGATATGCCGCTGATGATCATGGGCGATGCCGCCCTGCTGCGCCAGGTGCTGCACAACCTGATGCAGAACGCCCAGGACGCAGTCCTTGACGTTGGCATCCCGATGATTCAAATTAGCAGCCGACAAGAAGAAGGAAACGCGCTCGTCTGCGTCGAGGACAACGGGGCCGGCTTTGGCCCGGACATCCTGCGGCGCGCGTTCGAGCCTTATGTGACTAGCAAAGCCAAGGGCACCGGTCTCGGACTGGCCGTGGTCAAGAAGATTATGGAAGAGCACCATGGACAGGTCATCTTGGGGAATGCCGAACGGCAAGGCGCGCGCGTCCTTCTTTCCCTGCCATTGCTGGAGGCCTAATGCGTAGCAGCGATATTTTGATTGTGGACGACGAGATCGGTATTCGAGAACTGCTCTCCGAGATCCTGCAGGACGAAGGTTATACCGTGGCCCTGGCGGAAAATGCCGAGGTGGCTCGGCAGTTGCGCAACCAGACGCGCCCCGCGCTGGTGCTGCTCGACATCTGGATGCCGGACTGCGACGGCGTGACCCTGCTGAAGGAGTGGGCCAAGTCCGGCTTGCTGAACATGCCGGTAGTCATGATGTCCGGCCACGCCAGCATCGACACCGCGGTGGAGGCCACCCGCATCGGCGCATTCGACTTCCTCGAGAAACCGATCGCCCTGCAGAAGCTGCTGACCACGGTGCAGCGCGCGCTGAAATACGGCGACATGCAGGCCAATACCTCGCTGAACTTGGACAAGCTGGGACGCAGCGAGCCGATTCAGGAGCTGAAGCGCCAGCTGGAGCGCGTGGCCAAGGTCAAATCGCCGGTGCTGTTGACCGGCGAATCCGGTTCCGGCTTCGAGCTGGTGGCGCGCTTTTTCCACCAGGGCAATACGCCCTGGGTGACGCCGGCCAAGCTGGAGCAACTGGCCGACGCGCCGCTGGAGCTCTTGCAGAAGGCCAACAACGGCGTGTTGTACCTGCCGGAGATCGGCCAGTACAGCCGCCGCGTGCAGCAAGGCCTGCTGTTCCTGCTGTCCAAGCTCGACCGCTTCAATGTGCGCCTGATCTGTTCCTGCAGCCGTCCGCTGCAGGAGCTGCTGGTGGACCCGGAGTGCGACAACCGCCTGCTGACCGCGCTGTCCAGCGTGATTGTGCCGATCCCGCCGCTGCGCGAGCACGCCGAGGACATCACCTTCATCGCCGAGCAGATTCTGGTCGAACTGGTGGAGTCCAAGCAGGTGCCCGGCCGCAAGCTGACCACCGCCGCGCTGAACGCGATGCGCCAGTATGACTGGCCGGGCAACCTGGAGCAGCTGCGCAGCATCATCAAGAGCCTGGCGCTGACCGCGGAATCCGACGAGATAGACGCCGCCGAGGTCAACAAGGTGCTGGCGCAGTTCCGCCACGAAAAGCCGGTGGAAGAGTCGGGCTTCGACTTCAACATTCCTCTGCGCGAACTGCGCGAACAGCTGGAGCGCCGCTACTTCGAGTACCACATCTCGCTGGAAAACGGCAATATGAGCCGGGTGGCGCAGAAAGTGGGCTTGGAGCGCACGCACTTGTACCGCAAGCTCAAGCAGCTGGGCATCAAGTTCGCCCGCAAGGTGGCGGAAGAGTAAGGCAAAACGCCTGATGCTGCGTCGAGGTAATGTTGGGCTTCGCTTTGTTCAGCCCAACCTACGAGGCGCGCCTTGTCCCGGATGTTTTGTACGGACGCAATCGCTTATCGACGCCAGCCTTCCCGGCTGGCGTTTCGCATTCTGGAGCATGAGCATGGAGCAAGACCGCGAGCTGGACGACGAGGCGCTGCTGCGCTACAGCCGCCACATCCTGTTGCCCGAGATCGATATCGAAGGCCAGCGCCGCCTGCTGGCCGCGCGCGCGCTGATCGTCGGCGCCGGCGGGCTGGGCTCGCCGGTGGCGCTGTATCTGGCCAGCGCCGGCATCGGCCATCTGACCATCGTCGACGACGACACGGTGGAGCTGTCCAATCTGCAGCGGCAGATCGCCCACGATACCGCCAGCCTGAAGCAGGGCAAGGCTGAATCCGCCGCGCGGCGCATGCTGGCCTTGAATCCGTCCATCGAGGTCCGGCCGCTGGCTGAGCGCCTGTCCGGCGATCGTTTGATAGCAGAGGTGGCGGCGCACGATCTGGTGCTCGATTGCTCGGACAACTTCGCCACCCGCCACGCGGTCAACCGCGCCTGCGTGGCCGCGCGCGTGCCCTTGGTGTCCGGCGCGGCGGTGCGTTTCTCCGGCCAACTGGCGGTATTCGACAGCCGCGACGCGGCCTCGCCGTGCTATCACTGTCTGTTCCCGGACGAGGGCGAGGCCAGCGACGGCCCGTGCGCCACCTTCGGCGTGCTGTCGCCCTTGGTCGGCGTGATCGGCAGCCTGCAGGCGGTGGAAGCGATCAAGCTGCTGGCCGGCATCGCGCCAGCGCTGGGCAAGCTGACCCTGTACGACGCGCTGGGCGGCAGCTTCAAGCAGATCCGCGTGCCGCGCGATCCGGCTTGCGCGGTGTGCCGGTAGGGCGGAAGCCCGGCTAAAGCCGGGCGTTCCGCCTGGTAGAGTTTATTCTATTGGCAGCCTCGTAGCGCGGGTTGGCTTCGCCATACCCGCGACACCTTGGACTTGCGTGAGTTTCGCGAAGAGACATAAATAGACCGCGGGTATGGCCTGCCGGCCAACCCGTATTACGCGTGGAAGGGAGTGGATCGATGCCTGAATCTCTGGTTCAAACGCTATCAAGATTAGAAGCTGAACTGCATCAGCCTGCGGTGCGCCGGAATGGCGCCTGCGTTCGCGCGCTGCTTCATCCTGACTTTGAAGAAGTTGGACGGTCTGGCCGTCTATACAGCCGTGAAGCCCTTGTGGGCGCCTTGGCGAACGAGGCCGAAGGAAGCGCCGCCGAAGTCATCACCGCGGACTCGTACGTCGCAACTGACTTGGGGCAGGGGATCGCCCTTTTGACGTATCGCTCAGCTAGGAAGCAGGAGGACGGGCGCCTGGAGCGTCATACATTGCGCTCATCCATTTGGGTCAGGGTCGCTGGCGAGTGGCAACTTCGTTATCACCAGGGAACCGCCGCTGCCGACGTCTGGTAGACATATGGATGGCTCGGGCTGAGTCTTCGCACGCGCGAAGCGCTTCTGGCCTTTCGCGTACTCGCCCTCTGAAAAAGACACCGGGCGTCCCACCCGTTGCGCAGGTCCCGACGAAAGGCGGAACGCCCCAAGGGGGCTTCCGCCCTACGACGGGGCTTACAGCTGCTGCTCGATCAGCTTGCGCACTTCCGGGAAGTTCATCACGCCGACATAGCGCTTGATGATGTTGCCCTGCTTGTCGATCAGGAAGGTCGTGGGCGCCAGCTGGATGTCGCCGAAGGCCTTGGCCGCCTCGCCCTGGGTGTCCAGCGCGACGAAGAACGGCAGCTGGTTCTTAGCAACGAAGCTCTGCACGTAATTGGGCGGATCGTAGCTCATCGCCACCGCCAGCACGTTCAGTCCCTTGCTGCCATACTCCTGATGCAGCTTCTTGATCTCCGGCATTTCCTCGACGCAGCCGGGGCAGCTGGTGGCCCAGAAGTTCACCAGCACCACCTTGCCTTTCAGCGCCGAAGTGCTGGTGGTGACGCCCGCCAGCGAGGTCAATTTCACTTCCGGCGCGGCCTGGCGCGCGAACAGCAGGGAGTAGGCGACGCCGGCCACGATCAGCAGCGCCACCAGGATCAGCAAACCTTTCTTCATCTCGCGTTCCCGCCTTCGTTTCAGGCCGACTGGGCCTGTATCAATTCCAGCGCGTCCTTCAACGGGCCTTCCAGCACCACGGCCTTGCCGGCGCGGGTGTCGAACACCACGAAGGTGACGTCGGCCTGGGCGACCAGAGTGTCCGTGCCGTCCAGCAGCACGCGCTGGTGGATCACCGCGCTGCGGTTGCCTATCGACTTGACGGCGGTTTCGATGAGCAGCATTTCGCCCATGGTGGCCGGGCGCGCGTAGTCGATATTGATGTTGACCACGGCGAGGCCCAGGCCGCTTTGCAGGAATTGCGCCAGCGTGCCGCTGTCCTCGAAGCAGTTCCAGCGCGCTTCTTCCAGGAACTCCAGGTAGCGCGCGTTGTTGACGTGGCCGAACAGGTCCAGATGATAGCCGCGGACCTTGATCCGGGTGTGATGTGCCATGTGTTTCCCCTTTGTTGTGTGTGTGGCGATTAGTCGGCGCGGCCGTCCAGGTCCAGCGGCACGAAGGCTTCGCGTTCCAGCGGCTCCGCCACCAGGTCGGTCAGCACCGAGTGGATTTCCAGCTTGAACCATTGCTGGAACAGGTTCGGGCTGATGTTCTGCGGCCACAGGCTTTGGTCTTCGCACCAGTCGGCCAGTTCAGCCTCGAACAGCTGGCGGTAGCTTTGCAGCACGAAGCGGCGCGCGGCGTCGGCGTCGTCGGCCGGCGGAATCAGCAGCGCGTTGCAGTCGGCGGCCAGCGCCTCCAGCGTCAGTTGCGGGTCGATGGCGCCGGGCAGGCTCTTGAGCCAGGCGAGAAACGGCGCCTGCGGGCGCAACAGCGCGAGGCTGCGGTTGACTTCAAACATGATGCATCCTTGTTCAATGGCTGGACAACAGGTTGTCGCGGGTGAAGACGAATTTCTGGCTGATGCGCAGCGTCGGGTTGCGCGCGGCCAGCGAAGAGGGAAACGGCGCGAACGGCGAGGCCAGTTCGACGATGCGCTGGGCGGCCTGGTCCAGCACCGGAGTGCCGGACGAGCGGCTGACGCGCATGCCATGCAGGCTGCCGTCGGCCGCTATCGTCACCTCCAGTGTCACCGCGCCATGCAGGCCGAGGCGGCGCGCCTCGTCCGGATAATT
>NZ_JAELTR010000086.1:0-12358 GCF_016428945.1 Chromobacterium sp. ASV23 | reverse complement strand
CCCCCCCCCCCCCCCCCCCCCCCCCCCCCCCCCCCCCCCCCCCCCCCCCCCCCCCCCCCCCCCCCCCCCCCCCCCCCCCCCCCCCCCCCCCCCCCCCCCCCCCCCCCCCCCCCCCCCCCCCACCCCAATTTTTTTCGTGCTGTCGTCGGCAGCGTCAGATGTGTATAAGAGACAGGCCAAGCGCCGGATGATACCCTGTTACGAGATGACGCTCAGCCATGCGCTCTGTCCATTAATGTGCAGCACATTGCCTCATACCAGCATATTTCTGCGCATATTGTAATCGGTGGCATTCGGAGCACGGAGCATGCCCCTGTTCCAGCAGTTTTAATTCGGATGACGAACGGCGATATACACGTCGCTCTGGATGACCGCGGAGCGGGCAGGACATTTCGTGAGGCGCTCGACATTGTGGCCTCTGGCCGCAATGTAGATCTGGGTGAGTCTCAGTTCACCGCAGCCAGGGCAAGCGCACTCGCCTAAGCGCGATGGCTGCAAGCTGAAGGCCGCCATCTAGGCGGCTTTTTGTTTACCCTACATGCTGTGGCGATCGATGCAGTGGTAGACTTAGCTCAACCGAAAGGATGAGCTAACCCTAATAACCAGCTGTTTACTTATTGAGGCCACTATGAGCGCACTGCAAGAATTCTCGGCGATTAAATCCGATGACGATCTCTATTCTTTTCTAACGCGGTATGCTCTTGTTGAAGATCTCAATGCTGAAAAACCTGCCTCTATAGGGCGCGGAGTTCTTGGTGTGTATGTTGGTCAAATTGAAGGTCATGCTGTCCAAGTTACCCATCGCTGGCGTGACCCCAGCGGCCCTTTTCAGAATGAACCGGACATTCACAAGGCGATCCTTCAGATGGCTGGGGTCGGCTACAAGGAAGTGGAATACGAAGGCTAACTTCCTAATATGAAGGCCGCCATCTAGGCGGCCTTTTCGTTTACATCATCTTACCGGCAGCAATCATCAGCGCAATGCCTATCAGCGCCGGCACCCAGCGGTTGCCTCTCGCCCCTCCAGCAAACACCACCAAGCCAACCAGACCCAAGGTCATAGGAAACGTCATTCGAGACTCCATTTCATTAGCGCAGGCACGTCGCACTGCAAAAGAGTATATGCAAACACAGGTGCCATAATTTGCACCAAACCCCACAAAAGCTAATCCTGCCGTTATGCAGCCATATTTTCCTGCCGTTTCAGCCTGTTGTCATCTCCAAACGCGCTGAGTGACCACCCCCTAAATTTCCCCTGAAATCACCCCGTCAAACCCGCAATTCTCGCCCCAGAAACGCCCCGCCTGACCCGCCATTCGCCCGAACAACCCTGACCCCGCCCGAACCCAGCAGAAGAACAAGAAAGTGCTTTTCCTCGCCCGCCAGCCAGTAGTCGAAAAGACAAAATCTTTCACCCGCAGCCGACACCGACGACAGAGAGAAGACCAACTAAATAGAACTAGAAGAGCGCCCGGATAAGAACAAGCGCGGAAGGAACAAGAGAAGGGAAGAGAAGAGACGTAAGAAGAGACACAAAGCGAGCCGTAGGCGAGCGGAGTCCAGTCGTCACATCTTAAAAGCCCTCCTAGCCATTTCCTTTCTTTCGCTCGCGCCCATCCCACCAGGAGACGCTCAGGGGGCAATTTCCCTCCAAGCCCAGCTTTCACGCCTACCGTGACAGATCACAATCAGCCCACATCAAAACACGAAAGGGCAACCATCATGATGAGGCACGAGCGTCCGCTGATCCGACTGCGGAAGGAAGAGGGCAAGAACAGCTATGGGGAGCTGACCGGGACTCTCTATTTCGAGGTGGTTGAAGAGCGCTCTCCGGGTGAGTTCTCCATCCCCAGCTTTCTGTATGACCATCCGAAGAGCCGCTTCTTCAACTGGCTGACCGGGAAGGCCTGGGTCTGGAAGGGCATTCAAGGCGATGGGCCGATTGTCAGCTATGACCAGCTCTCCTACGAGACGAGGTGGATGACTGGCAGGCTTGATGCCGATCGGGCCGAGCGCATGTTCAAGACCTTGAGTTGGATTGACCGGCAGATAGACAAGGCCCAGGACAAGACCAGCCTGAGCTGCAGCACGCCGTTCAGCTACCTGATGAACCTGGCGGAAGCCCTCAACGTGAAAGGCTTCGTGATCGACGGCGAGGTAGTGCCGACAGGGTTGGCTGCGCTGCGGATTCAGCAGATGCTCAACGAGCTGAGCGCCTACGTTTGCGCCGGCCAGGCAGACGCGGCTTAGCGGGTAGGGAAGGCATAGTCCTTCCTCTCCAGGCAGTCCGTCGTTCCTTGGCATTGGACGGTCTTCTTCTCCTCGGCCTTCGGGTGGTTTAGGCTCTGTGAGGTGCGGGGCAGGTATCCTGTCCCTGGTGGGCACAATGCAGCCCATCGAGAACAACGCAGCACCGAAGAGACTCACCATGCTGAGGCACCTGAAAGCACATTTGGAGAACACCCTGAGCGCAGACATGCTTGCTGGGGCGGTGAAGGCCTTCCGGTTCGAGCTTTACTCGAAGCCCGGCCCTGTAGATGAGGCGCTGCCGGCGCCCAATGGGACGGAGGTGATCCAGTCGCAAGAGGTCTTCAAGATCACCTGCGACCTCTACCGCGCAGAAGGCAAGCACTACGACGAGATCGTCACCTTCTTTGTTGACGGCCGGAGCTGGGAGCAGGATGGTTTGCTGCATGATGATGCGCGGCGGAGGCTTGAGTTGTTCTGCAGGCAGGAACGAAACGACGCCCGCGCGTATGCCCTGAGATATGCTGTTCTGGCGGCCCTTGATGCGCTGCCAGGCTAACCCGTCACTGTAGTCGTGGTGATGCCCTGATCGGCTTGATAACCCGATCTTTTCGCCCCGTTCCGTGAGTGTGCCCGGACGGGGCATCTTTTTACGCTCGGGAGCGCCTTGGAAACGGATACGGCTAGGGCGCCCTATATGGCCAGGCGAGGATACGGCAGCGGATTTGTATACGGCTCGAAGCCCATAATGGCCCAGGAGCGGGGCGCGGCATGACTTCAGTGTGGAGGAAACCGGCAGCCCGCGCGGCAGGTGGGTGAAGGCCGCCTGGTAAGGCTGCGGGCGCCGCGGTGACATGCTCCAGCTGAGCTGCGAGCATGGGGCTATTATAGAGTCGGAAACCAGGCTTGAATTCGGCAGTTCTATGCCAAGGAATTTTCTTCCGCTGTTCCCTGTCCAATTGGCATGTGGGATGATTCAGCTTTCATCACAAAAGAGACAGTAGATGGAAAGGTGGAAACAAGCCGCAAAGATATTTGATAATCTTGGGCTGGCGGCACTGGCAGCAGCAATCACGGTCATTCTGCGAGATATGACTGGCCTTACCGGCAAATTCCAACTGAAGATGCCGACGGGAGACTCCGGGGCGCTGCTGTTCGAGGCAATCCTCTTCTATGCAGGATTTCAAGTGGTCGCTATTCTGATCTTAGGGTTTGTTGACGAAAGTAAGCGGGGGGCGTAATGGACGCAATTGGACAACTGACCTTCATGGACCTGTTCCACATCTTTTTCGGGTCTGCACTGGCCATCGGCGCTATCGTCGCATTCATTGCTCAGCGCCGGGTTCGACAGATGCGCAATGAGCGCGCAAGAGTGGAGGCCTGCAAGCAGGCCGGAGAGTCCAAGACTGCCGATCTGGAAGAAGGCGTGGTATCTGCTGCGGACGCCGCCCGTTTCATGAGGACGCTGACTGCCCTCAGCACGGCGCTACATGAGGTCAATCCGGCGGTAGCGCGCTACCGCACAAGCTCGCCTGAAGCCCACCACAAAAAATCCCTGAGAGCGGGCCACTCGCGTCATGCAGCCCCTCGGGATGAGCACGGCGGTCTGGCTGCAAGCTAAACAAGCCACCACAAACAGCACAAGCCCCAGCACAATCTGGGGCTTTTTCTTTGCCTGCGGGCGAGGTTCAGAATTTGCCCTCAAATCAATGAGGGCATACATGTGAAGCTGGATACCCACATCACCACCGATGGCGAGATGACCATCGTCATTCAAAGAGACATCTACGCGGCCAGGCGTTGGACCCTGACGACGGTCTACCCAGAGGTCGATCCAACCATGCAGGTCCATGAGTCCTATCCCCTGGCGCGTGCGGCGATGCTGGGGCAGTGGGCGGAAGAGTATTCGCACCTTCCTGAGCTTGAGAGCGCCGATGACGCGCTCGTCTATCTGGTCAAACATGGCATGGTTCGGGAAATGCAGGTCAAGCTCGCCGATAACACAACTGCAGAATAACCCTCATGCGCTGCACTGCTCGGGGTAGTCAACGGGGCGGGTTGTCGCTGGTGGGGCCGACCCCATCAGACCCGCACGCCTAGCGCCCAGCTTCAGCAGGGCAGCGCACTTACATGAAAGGGCAAACTCATGTTCGAGGCAGTTCAGCAGGCGCGCTCCATGATGCGCAGCAATCCCGATGTGACCGTCAATGAGGTTGGCAGCGTTCTGGCCCAGATGGGGCTGTCGCTGACCGAGGTGAAGGCGGCGATCAACCTGGCAGTGAAGTAAGCTGCCGGCAAGCCCTGCGGGGCTTGTGTAGTCCATCCCTCCAAGGCAACCAGTCCTTCGGCACCAGGCATTCCAGTCTCTCGTTTTCAGGCATTCAAGCGCGCCGCGGGCGCGATCTCACACTGACCCCATCGACAACAGCAAAAGGGCGCCAGCATGCGCTACAGCTACAGCATGGGTCTCTTCCAGCACCTTCATTACCGCGTTCTGTTCTTGACCAAAGTCCTCGATGGCACGGCCGGCCTCTGCACGACCGACGACTTCGGCAACCTGGTCCTGGTCAATGTCCGGGCCTCCGCGATCTCCCTGGGCGACTGAGTAGCAAGACGCCCAGCCTGCACCCGGTCAGCACAATACACCCATCGACAAACAGAACAACGAAAGGGCTTTCATCATGCGCTTTACCCATAACGACACCCAGAACGGTTTCCTGCACGAGCTGAGCGCGGAGATCCGCAACGATGTGTGGTGGGTGGTTCATCGCCGCACCGACACCAACTCCGGCAAGACCGAGACTGAAGGCCGGATGTGCGTCGGGGGTGAAACAACGCTTGGCAGCATGTTTGCCAGCGTGGTCTTGAGCATCACTCAGCCGCTGATGTCCGCTTAAACGGTTTGCCCATGCCAGCAGCCCCGGAAACGGGGCTTTTGCGAATCTGAGTCAATTGCCGAGGAAATGAAAGCGCGACGGGATATAGCGGAAGAGGGGTGCGAGCTGAATGATCCTAGGAAATTTATATACGGCTAGGGTGCCCTAATAGGGGTTTGGCGATGCCCGGATGATGGCAATCAGAATATCGGGAAAAGTGGAAAGCAAACCAACCCCATTTCCCAAGCTAGGGCATGTGTCAGACAGGAATTTCTCATATTTTCTGATTTTGGTTCTTGTCAATAACCAATGCCCTGATTTACTCATTTGAAAAGCGATTTTCTAAAAAGTGTATCGGCTGCGCGACAGTGCCCGAATTGATCGCTTCCCTATTATAGCAAGCGCACGCGCAATATCTGAAGCCGTGTGAATCGTAAAGGAAAATAATCAGTCATGACTGACTTTTTTATAATCTATGTTGCAAAACCGCAAGTGAAAGAAAAGCGCGAAAAGATGAAAAAATAGTTGCACGATTTTTTTATTCGTTTTATGATTCTCTCACGGTCAAGCAAGACAACAGACCGAAAATAAAACATCATTTTTTAAAGGGCAATTATCATGCAAAACCAAAACCGCGCTATCGAATTTCAAAACATCGTTTTTACCGCCCTCGCTGCTAAAGCTGCGCAACCTACCACGCGCGCCCACTATGACAGCGAAAACAAAAACCCTGATATTGCTTGCTGCTTTGAAAAACAATCTAGTGTTCATTTCTTGCGCGCTACTACTTGCGACATGCTGCTAAGCATGGGCTTTGAAGCTAAAGGCTTTGCTGACGCGCTTGTAAGCGTCCCGCAAAAGCAAATCAAGCGCGCGACTCAATTCTTGAATGCGCTTGACGCGGGCGATATTTCCCTAGCAGATAAAACAAGCGTTGTTTTGCTTTGCACTGCTACGCGCTTTGAAAACCGCTTGCCCAAAACCGAGCTTGCTTACTACGCGCTGACGGGCAAGGGCGATGAAAACACAAGCGATCTGACCCATGGGATAGGGTTTCAAAAGCTGTTCAAGACTTTTGCGACTACTTGCGCGGGCACTGCGACGACTCAAACATCGCGCAGTCAAGGGAAAAACGGATTCTTTCACCTGCTAGATATGACTGCGCATGACAGCGAGGGAAACACGGTTATTAACATCGGTTCCCCATTGGTAGCGAAGTTCGCGCAAGTTGCAGAAAAAACACTTGCGAAAGTTTGGGGTTAAAACGGGCTAGGGCGCGTTTTTAAGGTGGGCAAGCTGGGTATGCTTGCCCAGCAAGACAAAAGCCCGTCAAACGGGCTAGAAAGGGCGAAAAATCATGATTCGAGTTAAACCAACTGTCACAGCAGACGCAAGCACAATTTTTCAGGGTTTCAGCTGGGCGAATAGCAAGCCTGCACCGAGTCGGGCAAGCGTAGAAAAGCAAGCCCAGCAAGACATGGGCAAGCGCGCAAAACTTCAAGACGTTGTAACCGAATATGTAAATTCTGGTGACTGGTGCGACGATAGCGCGGTAATGCTGGGCGCGATAGATCCCGATCAATTCAGCTTGACGCTTGAAGCGTAGGGCACAACAGCGAAGTCTTAGAGACTTCGCGCGGGCTGGTATCCATTGCCGCCTAATTTTTCCTAGACCTCTTTCGTCCTTTCCATCCTGGCGCCGGCCGGCGATACCCATCCTTTCCTACCCCGCCTGTCTTCCCGGACAGCTGGCAAACCCTCCCCAAGCTGCTATCGTCAGAATTTTGCTCGTGCGCCCTGCTCGTAGACTGACCGGCATTGCATACGCCGTCGTTTGGCGACTGGCCACGCAACCGACAGGGGCGTCCCATGCAGCACATGACACAAGAAGGGCAGCATCACGCAGCCGACCATTCCGACAGGCCTGTTCAAGCCGTATATCCCGTTGCCACAGGCGCGTCATTCACCGAGCGAGGCGGCAAGGTCATAGCTACTTCCCCCATCTATCTGCGCGAGGATCGTATGGCTTGGGTGGGCGACACCGTGCGTTACCCCGATGGAACTGAAGCCAAGATTATCAGTGGCGTTGGCGCCGCCAGCGTGGTGGACGGACGACCACTAGCCATCGTCGGCAGTGCGCTGGATAACGGGGACCGTATCGCCGGCCCCGTCCATAACGACATCATTTTTATCCAGTATGCGGATGAACCGCCAATCGAAGGCCTGCTTGATCCTGCGTATGTGCCAGGGCTGAGGGAGAGCCAACGGAATGGGTAAGGCCATTATCCGCGAGGGCGACTCTACCTCTCATGGCGGAACGGTTCTGGAGGCATTCCCCACGCTCACCGTCTACGGCAAGAACGCTGCCGGGATCGGACACCAGGTTTCCTGCCCAAAGTGTAAAGGCAACTTCCCGATTGTGGCGGGCGCAGCCAACTACACCTTTATGGGGAAGAACGTCGCCGTCGAAGGCATGCAGACCTCGTGCGGGGCCGTTTTGATCGCTTCGCAGGGGCAGGCCACGGTAGACAATACACCTGGCGCAAGTTCCATGATGGCCGGCGCAGCGGGAGCCGCATCTGTTGCGGCCGCCGCTGCCGCAATCGCTGGAGTCATGTTCAACGAAAAATACCAACTGCGCGATGAGGAAGGGCAGCCACTGAAGAACGCTGAATACACGATCATTCGGGCAGATGGTAGCAAGGAGCATGGCAAGTCAGATGGAAGCGGTTATACGCACATGATTGACGATCACGAGGCCGCCGAGGTGGTGGCAATCCATATTGGGGATTTCGATGCCTGAAACACTCGTCAGTGAGCCGACAAAAACGCCCTTGATCAAAGTGGCTGAAAAAACCACAACGCCAAACACGGATACCTCCGCCAAAGTTATCAAAGTAGACAAGAAGGCCATTCGCAAAGCTCAGAATGAAGAGTATTTGAGCAACCCTAATGTAAAGGCTTTTCTGGATACTATCGCAGACTGTGAAGGGGGCGATTATGATTTCATGTATGGTGCTGTTAAGGGAAAGAAAAACGACAAGTGGAGAATAAAAGATTATTCTACCCACCCTGGCGCGGGGGCGGGTGGAAAAACGACAGCTGCCGGTAGGTATCAAATCAATAAGGCAAACTGGACTGAAAACGGTATCAAAAAAATGGGGCTGACGGATTTCTCGCCCCATACACAAGACTTGATCGCGGTAGAAGGCTTGAGACAGGCCAAGGCCATTGAGGCAGTCGTAGATGGGGATATGTCTGTAGCTATTCCCAAGGCCGCAAAAACATGGAACTCCATGCCGCTAGGCAAGGGCGTGGGCAACAGGGTAGCTGGACAGCACTATTTCAAATATGAAGAAGTAGTATCGATGTTCAAAGGTCATGGCGGAACCGTAAGCAAGGAATAAAGATGGCCATAAAATTTTTAGGCGTATTCATTGCGGTATTCTCAAGCATCACGCTTGCTAAGCCAATTTTTGAAACATATACGGAAGAAAAAACGGATGGTTGGTCAGCTGTATCTCAGATACTGGCGGAGACGATTATAAAATCAGATGCTGACCTTAAGTCACAAGCAGATGAGGAAATGGCCGACAAGGATTTCAAGCCGGGAGATTACAATCAATTATTCGCAAGCCGAGACCTGCCCCTGGCCACTGATCAAAAGATAAAGTTTTTATTTATCCGCCCCAAGTCTGAACCATACTTTCAGACTTTCTACGGGGCACATACGTTCTTCCATTGGATCGTAGACCAACAGGGCAAAATTATATTTGCGGGCAATTCTGATTCGTTCCGCGTTCTGAAAAGTGGATCGAATGGAATGAAGGACATTGAAGAGGCTCAATGTAGAGGCGGGAAGTGCTATCTAACAAAGCTCTCATTCAAAGCTGCAGGGTATGAAGAAGTATCCTGCAGGACTCAATTTATCGTGAGTGGAAAAATTAAAGAGGGCTGCGACTAACCTGTTTTATAACTGCGAAAATGGTGGCCCAGCGTCAGCCTGAATTTTCCGCGAAGAACATCAGCGATTGCTCTTCGGTCTGGAAGTGGATATTGAAGCTCCTGCTGATCAGCTCGTTGTTCTGGCTCTGCAGTGCGTAAATATGCGCGAACTTCTCGGCATAGAAGCCGATCCACTCATCAAGCGTGGCAAAAGCAGATTGGGGGCGAAGTGCGGCGTTCAGGTCGCGGATTGCTTCTGACGAGGCCGCAAAGAAGTCGTAGTCGAGCGGGAAGAACATCAGCAGCTCGCCTGGGCCGATCTGCTCGATCGCCTCATCAGTGACGATGTGCAGCCGCGGGCCTTCTGGCGTTGACGCAGACAGGATCAGCCGCGTGATGTCGATCTGCTCGTTCGGGCCGGCCTCCTGGCGCCGATACGTCTTTTCGTGCGCCAGTAGCGCCGGCAGTGACGCTAGGGCAGCGCCGCGGATGAGGTGTTCCAGCGTGCGTTGAACGACGCCATACTCGCCGGTGCCGGTGAATACGCCGCCTGGCCAGTCGTGGAGCTTCTTCGAGGCGATGTTCCGCCTGAAGGCTGTGCGATTGCTGAACGCAACCGTCGTGTTATCGGCAGAGACGATGAGACTATCTTCGGCCTGCATTGCAATGATGAATGTCATGCTGAGCGAATGATGTATTTGATTTTCTAATCCAAACTATCCTACCCTGGAGGGCAAAATGTCAGGCGGCGGTTACATCAGAATAGCAGGGGGCAATATCGAAATTCATTGCCCCGGAACGGTTAGTGTTCGTGGACAGAATATCGCGCACTCAGGGCCAGCGCAAATCGGCATGAATATGCAGGGCATGCCATCTGGCGATCTGCACAGCCTTTCATTCCAGGTCAAGGATAGCCAGGGCAATATCATGAGAAACACCCCCTATGTTCTCAAGGACGGAAAGGGGCAGCTTTTCAAGGGGATCACCGACAAGCACGGCCGGACGCAGCAGATACATACCAGCAATCCAAATGACCTTTCTGCGCATTTAGACCTCGGTGCTATGGGCCACAGTTTGGAAGATTAATGGCTATGGCACAACCGAAGATAACAACGGCAAAGACTCAGCCAAAAGATAAGAACGCAGTAGTCGAGCACCGTGATGATGTGTATGTCCTCGTGATTGGATTTGAGGTCAATAATCCGGTCTATCGTGAAACGCCAATTGAATTTGGCGTGACAAAGAAAGTTCACTACGTCCTAGAAGACCCAGGTCACACCTTCATGTATCTGACCAAGAATCTGAAGGTTACATTCTTTTACAGCCTTGGCCCGCATGCGGGAGCATCAACAGCCGAGCGCGCTCTTGGCAAGGGCACCCCGGAATATCCGATTCCAGGACTCACGCGATTGTATAGACTCATAATAACCGAGTCTCAATATGAGAAGATGCTCGCCAAGGGTAAGGAGTATCGTGCGGATGTTCTGGCCGGGAAGCGATATTACAACATCTTCAAGAACTTCACTTGTGCCAGAAGTGCAAGGGACATCATCGAAGCTGGCTGGCCTGCCGTTCCTGCCGGCGGTAGCCCAATAGGCACCCCCATCCCGACAAGGGAGGACTATGTAAATCCCTATGCTTTCTACGAGGCGATCAATGGCAAGTTCCCGACTGCTGAAATAAAGCTCGGTGAAAACGAAGAAGAGTGGAGCAGGATAATGAGGTTTTCCAATGATAAACCTGGCATATTGCCTGACCCCAGCTTATATCCCGCATCTTGGAAAGTAGTAAAGAAGAAAAATGAGAACTAGATCCAAGATTCTTACCATAGCAATATTTGCAATTTTTATCATTTGCGGAGTAATCTTTATGAGCGGTCAGAATGAGGGGCAGGTTCCAAAGATACATGACAGTCTTATTGGGAAGGGCGGAACTGTTGTAGATTACGATTACTTCATAAATGAGAAGATGAGCAAGAAGAAGTTAAGCTCAGTAGATAAATCTAACTTAATTAAATTTATTGATGTTAATCTCAGCATTTTAAGTGGTGCATCCAGTGTTGATGCTGTGAACAAAAGTGATCCAAATACAAAAATTGAACTGTTCGTTCCAAAATTGCCACAAGATCCAATAATATCGGCAAGCACTTATTATACATACATAATTAAAATGCCCACCCAAACATCCAAGGGCGAGGTGGGAGATTTTTTGAGTTCGTTAAAACGAAAAAATGAGAGTGCGCCGTGGGAGTATGCCTACATCCCAATTAGGAATGGGTTTAATATTCCAACATTTACAAACTTTAGCAAGGAAGATTTTGAAAAACTCCATTTGTCGGCTTCTGAAAAATTTTTCCTTTCTGATTTGGAATCAAAAAAACATGCCGTAGATTTCTATCAAGATTCGGATTTTAAGAAGTTTTATGATTACGGTGATAACGGCGCCAACTTCGCCTTCTACAAATTCACCACAACAAGAAACTCTATTCCTCTTTCCGTGGTTTTTGGCGTCCTTGAGGATCAATATGACGAGAGTGCGGAATTTCCCAGCAACTGGTTCTACGTCTACATGAAACGCGAGGGCTGATGCGGCCCGGCGCCATCTTTCTTATGCTTTTGGCGCCAGCCAGCCTGGCTGCCAAACACACAGATACGGACTTGCATAGCTTCAAGGCGGGGGCCGAAGTCTGCACCCACCTGGCCGGCGAGTGGGATGTGGATCTGCCTGATGAGAACAAGGTCGAAATCAAGCGGGGCATGAACGAGAGCTGCGGCCGGGCCAAGGCCTTGTAAAACGTCAGCCAGGATTAATGGTAAAATTCAAGCCAAAACAATGGCTTACGGTGGGCGTGTGTAATTTTTGGCTTTATCCCGGTCATACCCCTTGTATCCCGTCCTGCAGAAGCGTTATTTGCACGACCCGGCCGTCAAACAGCTTTTGCGAAAATACCGGGACTTGAAGAATTACCAAGCCTGGAGCTGAACGGGCAGAGCCACAGCGTGTTTGGAGTGTCGCATAGCTAACGTGGAACTAGCATTCAAGAGTGGAACCAATTATGCTTTCGTCACATGCGCCGCACGGGCGCCAAACCAAACACTAGGAGGCCGTATGTCGGACGGAGAAGTTCAAACTCCTGTCTCTTATACACATCTGACGCTGCCGACGACAGCACGGAGGTGTGGGGGGGGGGGGGGGGGGGGGGGTGGGGGGGGGGGGGGGGGGGGGGGGGGGGGGGGGGGGGGGGGGGGGGGGGGGGGGGGGGGGGGGGGGGGGGGGGGGGGGGGGGGGGG
>NZ_JAELTR010000085.1:0-12391 GCF_016428945.1 Chromobacterium sp. ASV23 | reverse complement strand
CTTTGGCCCTCGACCCAGCCGCCGTCGCGGTCCATTTTCTGGCGGAAGGTGACGATGCGGCCGGTGGCGTGCATGGTCTGGTTGCCTTGTTTGTCCTGGGTGACGGTCAGTTGGTCGGAATTCAGCCGCAGCGTGCCCTGGATCACCACCACATTGCCGTTGCAGATCGAGATGCCCTTGATCTGGTCCATGGTGCAGCCGTTGTCGCTGGTGATTTCGATCGGTTTGTCGCGGTCGGCCTGTTCGGCCTGGACCAAAGCGGAAGCGGCCAGCAACATGCCGGCCAGCAGGATTCGGGTCTTATTTGGCATAGATGATCTTGGTTGTGGACAGCAGATTGAGCAGACCCAGCGGCTCTTGGTAGGTGAAGCCGATGGAGTGGGCCACCGAGTTGCCCTGGGTGATCACGGACGGCGATTGGGAACTGGCGTAGCGCTTGCCGGTGTCCACGAACATCGAGCTGCTCTGCAGCCGGGTTTCCGGCTGCTTGCTGTCTGCGGGTTTGATCAAAAGGACTTTTTTGTCGAAGAAAGCCTGCTGGTTCTTGTTGTTGTAGCGGCCGGTCTCGCCGATCACATGGTACTGCAGCACGCCCGCATCGTATTGATACAGGTCCGGCTTCTCGAAAAATGCCTCAGGCTTGCCGGGGTACTGCCACATGCGGCTGGCGATCAGCTTGTCCAGCATTTTGCCGTGTTCGTCGTAGCGGGTGGCGATCAGATCCTCCGCCACATATTCCGGCTTGTCCGGGTCCAGCTCGCGATGACGGGTGTCCCAGCGCGAAACTTGGTCCAGCCACAGCGTCAGCATGGCGGTCAGGCCGATCAGCAGCACCGGGAACAAGCGGTGGGAACGCAACAGGCGCATCATGCCAGGTATTCCTCGACAATGGCGTCGAAGGTGCCTTGCGCCTGCATGATCAGCTCCACCAGCTCGCGCACCGCGCCATGGCCGCCGGGGTTGCCGGTGACGTAATGGCAGTGCTGGCGTACCTGCGGCGGCGCTTCCGGCACGGCCACCGCCAGCCCGACGCGAGTCAGGATGGGCAGGTCGATCAGGTCGTCGCCGATGAAGGCGCATTCCTCGGCGCGGAAGCCGGTTTTCCGCAGCAGGTCAGCCAGCGCGACTTTCTTGTCGTGCACGCCGCCGTAGTAGTGGTCGATCTTCAGCGCGCGGGCGCGGTGTTCCACGCAGCGGTCGGCGCGGCCGGAAATGATGGCCAGTTGCACGCCGGTGCGGCTGAGCAGGCGCAGGCCTAATCCATCCTGCACATAGAACGATTTGCTCTCTTCGCCCTGGGCGTTGTAATAGATGTGGCCGTCGGTCATGACGCCATCCACATCCATGATCAGCAGTTTCACCTTGCGGGCCTGCTCGGCAATCATACGCATACTTATGTCCTGTAAGCCGTCCGCCATGGGGCGAGCGGCGGAATCAGAATACTCCGGCGCGCAGCAGATCGTGCATGTGCAGCACGCCCGCCAGCTTGCCGGCATTATCGACCACGGCCAGGCTGGTGATCTGTTTTTCCTTCATCACGAAGCCGGCTTCGGCCGCCAGCTTGTCCTGATGAATGGTGCGCGGGTTGGCGCTCATCACTTCGTCTATTTTCAGACGGTAGACGTCGGCGGCTTTTTCCAGCGTGCGGCGCAGGTCGCCGTCGGTGTAGATGCCGAGCAGCGTGTTGTCCGCAGCGCAGATGGTGATCATGCCGAGGCGCTTCTGCGACATCTCCAACAGCGCGTCCTTCAACAGGGTGCCCGGCGCGACGCGCGGCAGATCATCGCCGCCGTGCATCAGGTCGCGCACATGCACCAGCAGGCGGCGGCCCAGGCTGCCGCCCGGATGGGACAGCGCGAAGTCGCTCTGGCCGAAACCGCGCACCTCCATCAGCGTCACCGCCAGCGCATCGCCCAGCGCCACCTGCACCGTGGTGCTGGTGGTGGGCGCCAGGTTCAGCGGGCAGGCTTCCCTTTCCACATGGGTATGCAGCAGGATGTCCGCGGCCTGGGACAGAGACGATTCGGCGCGTCCGGTGATGGCGATCAGCTTGCTGCCCTTCAGCTTGAGCGCCGGCAGCAGCGACACCACTTCGGCGGACTCGCCGGAATTGGACAGCGCGATGACCACATCGTCGCCGGTGATCATGCCCAGGTCGCCGTGGGCGGCTTCGGCGGGATGGACGAAGAAGGCCGGCGTGCCGGTGCTGGCCAGCGTGGCGGCGATCTTGCGCGCCACATGGCCGGACTTGCCCATGCCGGTGACGATCACGCGGCCTTTGCCGGCAAGAATGATTTCAACGGCGGCCAGAAAGTCGCCGTTCAGACGCTCGGCCAGCGTGTTCAGCGCCGCAGCCTCGGTTTGCAGGACTTCGCGCGCCATTTCCAGGCGGCGGGTGTCTTGTATTTTTTCCATAAGGCAAAAGTATATCAAAGGTTATAATCGATTGACGCGCGCGCTGGTGCAACTTTTGCTTGGGCGCGTCGTTTTTCGTCGCTTCCTTCCCCTGCCACCACCCCCGGAGACCCCGCCGCCGATGCATTCCATGGCCCCCATCGTTCTTGTTTTGTTGGCCGCCGTGTTGGTGGTGACCTTGTGCCGCAGCCTGAGGGTGCCGGCGATGCTCGGCTATCTGGTGGTGGGCTTTCTCGCCGGTCCCGGCGTGATGAAACTGATTCCCGAGGGCGAGGAAACCGCCTTTCTCGGCGAGATCGGCATCGTCTTCATGATGTTCACGATAGGCCTGGAGTTTTCGCTACCCAAGTTGAAGGCGATGCGTCAGCTGGTATTCGGCGTCGGCCTGGCCCAGGTGGCCGTCACCATGCTGCTGGTGGCGCTGGCGATAGGCTGGATCACCGGCAGCCCCTTGATCGGCTTGGCGACGGGCGGCGCCTTGGCGATGTCGTCCACCGCCATCGTCAGCAAGCTGCTGGCCGAAAGACTGGAATTGAACCAGCCGCATGGCCAGCTGGCGATAGGGGTGCTCCTGTTTCAGGATATCGCAGTGGTGCCGCTGCTGATCCTGCTGCCGGCCTTCGCCGGCGGCAGCGACACGATGTGGCTGGACCTGGCCAAGGCCGGCGGCAAGATCGTGGTGGTGCTGGCGCTGTTGCTGTTTTTCGGCCAGCGGCTGGTGCGGCCGTGGTTTCATCTGGTGGCGCGGCAGCGTTCCGGCGAGCTGTTCATGATCAATGTGCTGCTGGTGACGCTGGGCGTGGCGTGGCTGACCGAGCTGTCCGGCCTCAGCCTGGCGCTGGGCGCTTTTGTGGCCGGCATGCTGATTTCGGAAACGGAATACCGCTACCAGGTGGAAGAGGATATCAAGCCGTTCCGCGACATCCTGCTTGGCTTCTTCTTCATCACCGTGGGCATGCGGCTGGAACTGCCCATTCTGTTCGATCACCTGGGCGTGGTGCTGCTATTGCTGGTGCTGCTGCTGCCGTTGAAGATCGCCGTGGTGTTCGGCCTTGGGCGTTTGTTCGGCCACCGCTCCAACGATGCGATGCGCGCCGCGCTGGCCTTGGCGCAGGGCGGCGAATTCGGTTTCGTGCTGCTGGCCTTGGCCATGAACTTGAAGCTGGTGCCGATTCCGGCGGCCCAGGCGGCGATCGCGGCCATCCTGATCTCCATGCTGATTGCGCCCTTCCTCATCATGCATGGCGAACGCATCACCCGCCGCCTGATCAAGCAGGACTGGATGCTGCAGTCGCTGGACCTGCATCAGATGCTTGTGGCCAGCATGAGCAAGAACGAGCACGTGCTGATCTGCGGCTACGGACGCAGCGGCCAGGCGCTGGCCCGGTTGCTGGAGGCCGAGAACATCAATATGTTCGCGCTGGACATGGACCCGGAGCGGGTGCGCGAAGCCGGCGAGGCGGGCGACCAAGTAGTCTTTGGCGATGCCGGCAAGAAAGAGGTGTTGATCGCCGCCGGCCTGATGCGGGCCAAGGTGGTGGTGGTGACGTTTGCCGATACCCACGCCGCCTTGCGCATTCTGCACGCGGTGCGCGAGGTGCGGCCGGAGTTGCCGGTCATTGTGCGCACCGTGGATGACAGCGAAATGGATGTGCTGCGCCAGGCTGGCGCGGACGAGGTGGTGGCCGAGGTGATGGAGGGCAGTCTGATGCTCGCTTCGCAGGCTCTGCTGGAAGCCGGCGTGCCGCCCAGCCGTGTGTTGCGGCGCATCCGCGCGGTGCGCGAGGAACGCTATGATCTGTTCCGCGGCTTCTTCCGCGGCGCCAGCGACGAGGTGGAGAGCCTGGAGGAGGCGATGGTGCCGCGCTTACTCAGCGTGCAAGTGTGCGGCGGCGCTTTCGCCATCGGCCAGCCGCTGGGCGCGCTGCGGCTGGAGGATGCCGGGGTCGAGGTGAAGGCGGTGCGGCGCCAGCGGACGCGGCGCACCGATTTCGATGACAGCTTTGAACTGCAGGCCGACGATATCCTGGTTTTGCTGGGCACGCCTGAGCAACTGGCGTTGGCGGAGTCGCGGATTCTGCAGGGCGAGTGAGTCGCTGCCGCGTGCGGCATCCATTCAACAAAAAAAGCCCCGTATGTTACGGGGCTTTGTCTTGCGCGCAGGCTGCGCTGTTTACGGCAGAATGGTGGTGATCTGCTTCTGCAGTTGCTGCTTCAGCGCCTGCTGCTTTTCGCCTTCCGTCTTCTTGCCCTTGACCAGAGCGTTGAAGTCCAGCGCGTAGACTGGCGCGTTGATCGGTCCGGTGATCTTCAAGGGCACGTTGACGCCCTTCAGCCGGGCGAACTCCATCGGATTAGCCTGCACATCCATCGCGTAGTCGACAATGTTTTGTTTCAAGTCGATCTTGCCGCCGCCATTGACGTTGACCAGCTGCGAGGCGAGTTTCAGGTCCTGGCTGCGCGCCACGCCCTTGTCCAGCTTGAAGCTGGTGGACAGGGTGGAGAAGGTGGTCTTCTGGTCGTTCTGCGCCGCGCTGTTCCATTCCTTTAACTCCGCCGGCAGATTCTTCAATGCCGCCACCAGGTCGATGCCGGTCAGCGCGCCGTTGTTCAGGCTGAAGGCGGCGTCGCCGCTGAGGGTGTTGCGCAGCTCGGCGAAGGATTTGCCGTCGGCGCTGATGTCGATCTGGCCATTGCCCTTGCCGTCCAGCCGGCCAAAGTTGAACAAGTCCACCAGCAGCGGGCGGATCTTCATGCCCTGCAGCGTTTGCTTCACCGCCAGATGCGGCACGTCGCGCCGGCTCAGCGAGGCATCGCCCTGCAGCCGGCCGTCGTAGATGTCGGCCGACATCTGGTCCAGTTCGAAGGCGCGCGGATTGATGCGCACATTGCTGCTGATGTGGTTGATGCGGAAGCGGCCCATTTCCAGCTCGCCGATGGCGATCTTGCCGTTCAGGTCGAAGAAATCCAGCCAGTCCAGCGGGATCTCGTTGGTGTTCTGGAAGATGGCCACCGGATCGCCCTGGGTTTCCGGCAGGTAGCGGTTCAGGTCCAGCTTGCCGATGGACAGCATGGCCTCGTGCCGCGGCCGGATCAGGCCGTACTGGCTGAGCGTGGCGGACACATCGGAGCCGTCCAGCTTGCCGCCGACCCGCAGGTTGAAGCGCGGTTCGTCGATATCGCCGTCCAGCATGCCGTCCATGCTGGCCACCAGTTGGCCGCGCGGCAGGGCCGGCGTGGTGATGGTGCTGGTCAGCTTCAGGGGCTGCATGCGCAGCTGGCTCAGCCCGGCCAGCGACAGCGGCGCGTTCAGTTTGACGTTGACCTTGGTGGAGCCGGCCAGCCAATTGAACTCGCCGTTCAGCTTGTCGGCGTACAGCCCGCCTTCGCTCAGCTTCAGATTGTCCAGCGCAGCTTGCAGCTGGTATTCGCTGCGGGCGTAGCTCAGTTTGGCGCTGAGGCTGCCGGATGGCATGGTCAGCTCATGCAGGCTGGCGTTGACCTGCGGCAGCGTCAGCTTGACTTCGCTGGTCGGGCGGTCGCTGTTGAAGCTGACCGTGACGTCGTTGCCGGTGGCCTGCAGCGAGGCGAAATTGAATTTGTAAGAGCCGGCGATGCCGAGTTTGGTTTCGCCCAGCCCCTGGATGTTGCTGATGGCCACGGCGTCCAGTTCCGGCAGGCTGACTTGGTCGTCTTGGATGGTCAGCGGGGTGTTCAGCGCCAGCCGCACCGGGCGCTTGTCGTCATCCAGCACGGCGCCGGCGCTAACCTTCGCGGTGCTGCGCAGGCCATCGGCATCCAGGCTGATGCTGGAGAAGCGCTTGTCGGTATGCGTCATCTGGTCGGACAGCAACAGCGTGCCTTCGCGGATGTGCAATTGGTCCAGTTTGAAGCTGTAGCCGTTCTGGTTATGGCGCTGAAACAGGTCGGCGATGTTCAACTGCCCATCCAGGCCTCGGCTGATGCTGGCGCTGGGGCCGTACAACTCGACTCCCTTGATTTCGCGGTTGCCCAGCAACAGCGGCATCCAGGCCAGCGACACGCGCAGCATTTCCACGCGGGCTAAGACGTCGGGCTTGCCGGCTTCGCTGATGCTGACGCGCTCGATATCGAGTCCGGGGGAGGGAAACACATTCGGGGTGATGCGGCCTTCAATGCGCACGGTGCGGCCGCTGTCTTGCAGCGCGTGGGTCAGGTTGCCGCGCACCGCGGCTTCGTCGAACTGCCAGTAGATCAGGGCGCGGATCAGCACCAGCGCGGACACCACGGCCAGCAGACAGTAGGTCGAGATTCTTAGCCACAGCCGGCCTGAGTTCCATTTCATCTGATTTCGCTCGGATAGGCTATGCATGCGGGATTGGTCTTGAGGAATGGGAGGGCGCTGGAGCGGGTGAAGGGAATCGAACCCTCGTCGTAAGCTTGGGAAGCTTCTGCTCTACCATTGAGCTACACCCGCGCGCTTCGCTAGAGCACCCGAATTTAGCGGGTTTCAGTGGGGTTGGCAAGGTTTTGCGGCGCAGCAAAGCGCTTCGTGGACGCGGTTTTTGCCCAGGTCTGCGCTTGCTGGATTCTAAGCGATTGATCTGTAAGATTAACTTGCTTGTTTATGCGGGGTGGCTGCGTCCTTGGCGCATCCGCTGCCAGCGTTGCCGCGGGATGTCGACGCGGCGGGCGCGGCGCGGCCTGCGATAAACCGCTGCGCTGGGCTAGTTCGGCCGGGTCGTCGCATGATTTTTTTGAATGATAAAGAATGGGCGGAAATGACGTTAACATTTAAGCGTTGACTTACCAATCATGACCTGAATGTGATGGATTGTTGTCATAACGCTGTCATCGTGGTTTGAAAAAATAGCCCAGACCATTATTACAAAACAGACTTTTTAAACATTGACAATCTTTTGCGTTGGGCAGGCCATGAATATACGTAATAGGATTCTCTTGCTGGTATCGGTCAGCTTCTTGTCCATCCTCGCCGTCGGCGGCTATGCGGTATGGAAATCGCATGCCAATGCCGCGGCCGTCAAATCGGTGACCGAGGGAGAGGTGCCCAGCGCGCTGGCTTCGGCCGACCTGCTCTCGTCGCTGAAGGATGTGCAGCTGGGCATGATGACTTTCCTGCAAGCTTCCGACGCCAATCTGCAGTCCCAAGCCAAGGAGCAGCTGGCCGCCAGCGAGAAGGCGCTGCAGTCGCAGCTGGCGTTGCAGAAGAGCATGGCCAGCAGCCCCACCCAGCGCGGTTTGGCGGATCAGGCTCAGGAGGTGTACGACAACTACGTCGGCGCCATCAACGATACCATCAAGTTCAAGCAGGGCGGGCAGAGCGACCTGGCCGACGCCACCTACGCCGGCGGCGTGCTGCAATTTCATGACAACCTGCAGCAGATCGTCACCACGCTGCGGGTGGAGAAAACCCGCAACAAGGACGAGGCGATCCTGACGCTGAACCGCAACCTGTCCGGCGCCGCGATGACGCTGACGCTGGTGACGGTGGCGACGCTGCTGGCGCTGGGTGTGCTCGGCTGGCTGCTGTACCGCCAGATCGTGCTGCCGATCCGCAACATGCAGGACACCATGAGCGAGATCGCCGACAGCCAGGACTTTTCGCGCCGGGTGCCGGTGGAGCGCGAGGACGAGATCGGCAAGTCCATCGTCGCCTTCAACAGCATGGTGGCGCGCATCGAGGAGAGCAGCGCCCTGGTGCGGCAGAAGAGCAACGACATCCAGGCCATGCTGCAGAACATCCCGCAAGGCATTCTCACCATCGTCGACGGCATGGCGGTGCATCACGAGTACTCCGCCCATCTGGAATCCATCCTGGGACACGGCGACATCGCCGGCCGCAACATCATGGATGTGCTGTTCGCCGACGGCAAGCTGGGCGCCGACGCGCTGTCGCAGGTGGAGGCCGCCATCGCCTCCTGCCTGGGCGAGGACAGCATGAATTTCGAATTCAACCGCCACTTGCTGGTGGGCGAGCTGGAACGCCAGGGCAAGGTGCTGGATCTGAGCTGGTCGGTGATCGTGGATGAGCAGGACCGCGTGGAGCGGCTGATGCTGTGCGTGCGCGACGTGACGGAACTGAAGGCCCTGGCCGCCGAGGCCAACGAGCAGAAGCGCGAGCTGGCCATCATCGGCGAGATCCTGGCGGTGAGCCAGGACAAGTTCCACGACTTCATTGCCGGCGCTGTGCGCTTCATCGGCGAGTCCGAGCAGTTGATCCGCCAGTATCCCAACGGCGACCGCGAGGCCATCAATCAGCTGTTCCGCAATCTGCACACCATCAAGGGCAATGCCCGCACCTACGGCTTGTCGCAACTGACCGACATCGTGCACCAGGCTGAGCAGAGCTACGAGCTTTTGCGTCAGCCCAAGCCGGAAATCGTCTGGGACCAGACCCAGCTGCTGCGCGAGCTGGAGGCGGTGCGCGACAGCGTAGAGCACTACGCCCGCGTCAACGAGGTGAGCCTGGGCCGCAAGGGGCCGGGCCGCGTGGGCGGCGCCGATTTCCTGCTGGTGGACCGCGACCAGGTGCGCGAGATGCTGCAGCGCCTGGAAACCGTCAACACCGGCAATCTGCACGAGCTGATTTCCGTCCACAACAGCGTGCGCCATGTGCTGAGCCGCATGGGCACGGAGCCGGTAACGGAAATCCTGGCCGGCGTGCTGGATTCGCTGCCCTCGCTGGCGTATGAGCTGGGCAAGGACGTGCCGCAGGTGCGGGTGCGCGACAACGGCTATGTGCTGCGCAACCAGGCCTCCGCCACCCTGAAGAATGTGTTCATGCACTTGATGCGCAACGCGCTGGATCACGGCCTGGAAGCCCCGGACGAGCGCGTGGCGCTGGGCAAGAGCCCCCAGGGCGCCATCGTGCTCGACTTGCGTGTGGCCGACGGCCGCCTGGAGCTGGCGCTGGCGGACGACGGACGCGGCCTGGCGCTGGGGCGCATCCGCGAACGCGCGCTGCAGCAGGGGCTGATCGCCGCCGACGCCGAGCTCAGCGACGAAGAGACCGCCCAACTGATCTTCCGCCCCGGCTTCTCCACCGCGGCCAAGCTGACTGCCGTGTCCGGCCGCGGCGTGGGCATGGACGCCGTGCAGTCCTTCATCAAGCGCGAGCAGGGCAGAATAGAGCTGCGTTTCCTCGACAACGAGCGCGGCATGGACTTCCGCCGCTTCGAGACGGTGGTGGTGTTGCCGGACAGCCTGGCGGTGGCGGTGGAGCCGCGCGCGGCCATCAGCGATGTGGCGCACGTTGCCGCTGAAAACGCCCTGAATCCGGTGTGAGCGCAGCGATGACCGATACCCTGCAAACCTGCCTGCACACCAAGATGCTGGTGCTGGACGACGGCCAGACCTATTCCGGCAGCCTGAGGCACTTCTGCCGCGACAATGAACTGATCTGCATCCGGCCGCAAAAAGCCGGCGCGGACAACGTGATGGCCATCTTGCGCTCCAATGTGGACTTGGGCGGCATCATGCTGTTCGAACACTACGGCGGCCGCAAGGCCGGGCTGGAGCTGGCGCGGCAGATCCACGCCGCGCGGCCGGAACTGCCGATTTTCCTGCGCCGCGAGCAGACGCCCAGCCTGGCCGGCCTGTCCGAACGCGACGCGCTGCGTTTTTGCTGCGGCTATACCCTGAACGATCTGCATATTCTCAGCGACGCGCTGGCTTCGTCCATCTTCAGCCGCATCTATCCCAACCCGCTGGTGCGCGGCATCACCGAGATGAGCCGCGACGCGCTGGCGCTGCTGTTTCCGCGCTGCGAAGTGACGGTGCAGGCGCCGTTCCTAGCGGTGAAGGACCGCCTGGTTTACGGCGAGATGTTCACGCTGATCGCCATCGAAAGCAGCTGGTGCCGCGGCTACATGATGCTGCAGGCGGAGGAGTCGCCGCTGATGGCGCTGCTGGAGCCAGAGGGTGATGCCGATCCCGATTTCCGCCAGCTCAACGCCGCATTGGGCGAGGCCACCAATCTGATCTGGGGCTCGTTCAAGAACCGTTACGCAGGCAATGGCGCGCAGCATCCGGCGCTGCTGACCCAGGTGCCCATCATCGTCAACCACCAGCGGCGTTATATCTCCTTCGGCTCGGAAGATCCGCAGCTGTGCATCAAGTACCAGCTGCGCGACCGCGACGCCGCTGACGGGCATGAGGTCACGCTGGTGCAACGCTTCGTATTCAACCTGTGCTGGTCTCCGGACGAGTTTCAGGAAACGCCTAGTGTCGAATCGCTGGTGGAATCCGGCGAGCTCGAACTGTTTTGAAACCCAATGATAAAGAGGAAGTGAAATGGCTCAAGTTCTGATGGTGGATGACTCCAGCACCGTGCGCAATGAAGTTGCGGATTTCCTGAAGGCCAACGGCATCGCCGTGGTGACCGCGGTGGACGGCAAGGACGGTCTGGACAAGTTGCGCGCCAATCCCGGCATCAAGCTGGTGGTCAGTGACGTCAACATGCCCAATATGGACGGCCTGACCATGGCCGAGAAAATCCGCAGCGAGCTGAAAAACGCCGCGGTCAACGTGATCATGCTCACCACCGAGAACAGCCCGGCGATGAAGGAGCGCGGCAAGGCGGCCGGCGTCAAGGGCTGGATCGTCAAGCCGTTCAACGGCGCGGCCGTGTTGCCTACCTTCAAGAAGCTGGTGACCGGCTGAGCCACGCCGCCGCGCGAACGCGGTACGGAAAGAACGAGATGGACGCAGTAAGCATGATCGCCTTTGTCTGCGCCGGCCTGTGCCTGGCGCTATTGGTCGTGGTTGGCGCGCTGGCTTGGCGCGCCGCCGGACGCCATCGCTTGCAACTGAGCGAGCGCGATGCCCGCATCGCCGAACTGGAGCGGTTGGAGCCTCCGGAGCGGGTGGCGGAGCGTTACCAGCAGCAGCTGGAGGCGGCCGAGGCCGCGCATGGCCGCAAGCTGGATGAGATGAAGGCGCAGTTGGCGCAACTGGAAGCGGAGGCGCAGCACCTGGCGGAAGCCGCGCGCGAATCGGCGCGGCGCGAATCCCGCGACGAGGCCTTGCAGGCGCTGCAAAGCGTGCGCGCCGAAATGCGCCAGGAGCAGGCGACGCTGGCCGGCGACGTGGAGCTGCTGCTGGGGCTGGTGCAGACCATAGAGCGCTGGCACGAGGAAATGCAGGCCATTCTGGTCAATAACCGCCGCCTGAAAGAACAGAACGAAGACTTCTCCACCATCGTCAAAAACGTGGTGATGCTGGCGCTGAACGCCTCCATCGAGGCCGCGCGCGCCGGCGAATACGGCCGCGGCTTCTCGGTGGTGGCCGACGGCGTGCGCCAGTTGGCGAGCAACGCCGCCGACCTGTCAGGCGAATACAAGAAGAATCTGGAGCGCAACGACCTGGTGACCACCACCACCTTCCAGGATCTGCAGGCCTGCGGCAATATGATCCGCACCGCGGTGTTCGGCCTCAAGGCCTCCAGCGAGCGCATCCTGGCCAAGCTGGAAAGCGGGGAGACGGTATGATCAGCCCGGTTGCGGTGGAGTCGCTGGAAAAGATTTGCGAGCAGGCGCTGCGCGAGGGCTGCGGCGTCGGCGAGGACGGCCCTTGCGTGGTGTCGCCGCTGGGCGAGCAGCTGCCTCGATTGGATGTCGTCGGCGACGAACTGATGCTGCTGAATATCTCCTCCTACCATTTCCGTTTCGCCATGCTGTTCCAGTTTGCCGACGATGCCGCGATGAAGGACAGGCTGGCGCGCTGGGTGCGCAGTAGTTCGCCGCTGACGGCGGCCGCGCTGCGCGACGCGCACGGCGAGCTGGCCAATATGATTTGCGGCGCGGTCAACCGTGCGCTGTGCGCCGTCTTCCGCCATGTCGGCATGTCCACGCCGCTAGGGGTGGGCGCCAGCAGCCTGCAGCATCTGGAATTGCTGAACAGCGCCTTGCGCCGCAGCTGGCGGGTGGACATGGGCGGCGGCGCGCATTTTTGGCTGACCACCTGCCTGACCCTGTCG
>NZ_JAELTR010000084.1:0-12344 GCF_016428945.1 Chromobacterium sp. ASV23 | reverse complement strand
CCCCCCCCCCCCCCCCCCCCCCCCCCCCCCCCCCCCCCCCCCCCCCCCCCCCCCCCCCCCCCCCCCCCCCCCCCCCCCCCCCCCCCCCCCCCCCCCCCCCCCCTTTTCCGAGTCTCGTGGGCTCGGAGATGTGTATAAGAGACAGCCTTTGTTGCGTAATGGCGGCATCCCGTTTGATATTCCGCAAACTCGTACATACGAGTGTTGACCAACTTGTATGTACGAGTTAACGTGCATCCAGTTGTTATGAGGACAATCAACACCATAGGGCGGATTTGCGGCATCGTTGCCGGGTGCGCGTCCGCCGTAGCAACCAGGGACAGGGAGGGATGATGAGTCACAACTATCAAGCGATTGCCGCGCAGATACTGCAAAACATCGGCGGCGCGGCCAATATCCGGCAGGCCGCGCACTGCCTTACCCGGCTGCGCATTTCATTGCGCGACGATACGCTGGTGCAGGGGGAGGCGTTGCGCCAGGTGGGTCTGGTCAAAGGGCATTTCAGCAATGCCGGGGTGTTCCAGATTGTGATCGGCTCCGGCGATGTGGATCGCGTCTATGCGGAGCTGGTGAAGCAGGGCGGCGTGGCGCGCGCCACCATCGCCGACGTCAAGGCCAGCGGCGACGCCAAGCAGAACCGGCTGCAGCAGCTGGTCAAGGTGTTCTCGGACGTGTTCATGCCGATATTGCCGGCCATCGTCATTGCCGGCCTACTGATGGGCGCCAATAACCTGCTGGGCGCCAAGGGCATGTTCATCGAGGGCAGGAGCCTGCTCGATGCCTACCCTGGGCTGGATGGCTTGTGGGGGCTGATCAATATGATGGCCAACACCTCTTTTGTCTTCCTGCCGGCGCTGGTGGGCTGGTCGGCGGCCAAGCGCTTTGGCGGCAGCGAGATCCTCGGCATCGTGCTCGGACTCTTGCTGGTGCACCCGGATCTGCTCAATGCCTGGAATTACGGCAAGGCGGCGGCGGGGCTGGACGGCGCGGCGGTGCCGTATTTTGACCTGTTTGGCCTGCGCATCGAGAAAGTGGGCTATCAGGGCCAGATTCTGCCCATCCTGGCGGCGACGTGGGTGATGTGCCGCGTCGAGCTGTGGCTGCGGCCCCGGGTGCCCAATGCGATCCAGCTCTTGGCGGTGCCCATCGTCACCATCGTGGTCAGCGGCTTTTTGGCGCTGGCGGTGATCGGTCCCTTGGCGCGTCACCTCGGCATCGCCGTGACCGATGGCTTGGTCTACGTGTTCAACCTGGCGCCGTGGCTGGGCGCGGCATTGTTCGGCGCGCTGTACGCGCCGCTGGTGCTGACCGGCATGCACCACATGTTCATCGCGGTGGATCTGCAGCTGATTTCCAGCCAGGGCGGCACCTTCATCTGGCCGATGATCGCGCTGTCCAATATCGCCCAGGGCAGCGCCGCGCTGGCCATGTTCTGGCTGGCCAGGAGCGCCAACGACAAGAACATGGCGTCCACCTCGGCGATATCGGCCTTCTTCGGCATCACCGAGCCGGCGATGTTCGGCGTCAATCTGCGCTACAAGCTGCCGTTCTACGCGGCGCTGGCCGGCTCCGCCTGCGCGGCGGTGCTGATCAGCCTGGGCCATGTCAAGGCGTCGGCCATCGGCGTGGGCGGTTTGCCGGCCTTCATTTCCATCATTCCGCAGTACATCCCGCTGTTCTTGGCCGGCACGCTGGTTGCCTTAATTGTGCCGTTTGGCGTGACCTGGCTGCTGGCGCGGCGCCAGCGCGCTGTGGGCATGGCGCAGGAGGCCGCGCAAAATGGCTAAGGACATGAAGCGGGCGGTGGTTTACCAGATCTACCCCAAGAGTTTTTGCAGCCACCGCAACCAGGCCACGGGCGACCTCCTGGGCGTGGTGGACCGGCTGGACTATCTGGCCTGGCTGGGCGTCGATTATGTATGGCTGACGCCGTTTTACCGCTCGCCGCAAAAC
The DNA here is from genome assembly GCF_016428945.1 of Chromobacterium sp. ASV23. Lineage (NCBI taxonomy): Bacteria > Pseudomonadati > Pseudomonadota > Betaproteobacteria > Neisseriales > Chromobacteriaceae > Chromobacterium > Chromobacterium sp. ASV23. Next base: position 10,391 of record NZ_JAELTR010000084.1, on the reverse strand, counting down.
GACAACGGCTACGATGTCAGCGACTACTACAGCATCGACCCGGCCTACGGCAGCATGGAAGACTTCGAGCTGCTGTTGGCGGAGGCCAAGCGCCGCGGCATCGGCGTGATGCTGGACATCGTGGTCAACCACACCTCCACTGAACATGCCTGGTTCCAAGAGGCGCTGAAGGGCAGGGACAATCCCTACCGCGACTTCTACATCTGGCGCGACGCGCCGAACAACTGGCAGTCCAAGTTTGGCGGCAGCGCCTGGGAGAAAGACCCCGCCAGCGGCCAGTACTACCTGCATTTGTTCGACAAGACCCAGGCCGATCTGAACTGGGACAACCCGGCCGTGCGGCAGGCGGTGTTCGAGATGATGCGCTTCTGGCGCGACAAGGGCGTGGCTGGATTCCGCCTGGACGTGATCAACCTGATCTCAAAAGACCCGGCCTTTTCCGAGGACGATAGCGACGGCCGCCATTTCTACACCGACGGCCCGCGCGTGCATGAATACCTGCAACAGATGCACCGCGAAGTGTTTGCCGGGCATGACTTGCTGACGGTGGGCGAGATGTCGTCCACCTCGCTGGAGCACTGCATCGCCTACAGCCGGCCGGAGCGGGGCGAGCTGAGCATGACTTTCAACTTCCACCATTTGAAAGTCGATTATCCGGATGGGCAAAAATGGCGGCCGGGCCAGGTGGACTTCATCGCGCTCAAGCGCATTCTGTCCGCCTGGCAAACCGGCATGCACGCCGGCGGCGGCTGGAACGCGCTGTTCTGGTGCAATCATGACCAGCCGCGCGCCTTATCGCGCTTCGGCGACGATAGTCGCTATCGGACCGAGTCCGCCAAGATGCTGGCCACCGCGCTGCATGGCCTGCAGGGCACGCCCTATATCTATCAGGGCGAGGAGATCGGCATGGCGGACCCCGGTTTTGCCGATATCGGCCAGCTGCGCGACGTGGAAAGCCTCAACGCCTATCGACAGCTGCTGGAAGAGGGTTTGAGCGACGGCGAGGCGATGGCGGTGATATGCCAGCGCTCGCGCGACAACGCCCGCACGCCCATGCAATGGGACGACGGCCCGCACGCCGGCTTCGGCGCGGCCGAACCCTGGATAGCGGTGGCGCCGGATGCCGGCAGCGTCAACGTCGCCACCGCCATCGGCGACCCCAATTCCGCCGTGCATCACTACCGCCGGCTGATCCAGCTGCGCAAACAGTATCGCGTGTTCGCCGAGGGCGATTACCGCTGCCTGACGCCGGATCATCCCTCCCTGTGGGTTTACACCCGCCGTTGCGCTGACGAAATGCTGCTGGTGATCAGCCACTTCGGCGCCGACAACATCCATTACCTGCCGCCGCAGGGTGCGGTGCCGGAGGGATGGACGCTGCAGCTCTTGCTGTCCAACTATCCGCCGCAGGCCGCCGGCCAGCTCAGGCCCTGGCATTCGCTGCTGTACCGCGCGACGCCGCCGGCTTCCCCGTAACGCTTTCCTAAAGCCTTGCCCCGCCATGCCAGCCATCAGGCCGGCAGGGCGGCGCTTTGCCCGCGCGCGGGCCTTCATCCACACAAGGAGACGATAATGAGGACGAAAACGATCAATTGGTTATGGATCTTGCTGCCGCTGGCCTGGCATATCCAGGCGCGGGCCGACGACGCGCCGGCGCCGCAGATCAGCGCAGAGCAACTGAGCGGCGCGGTGAAGAAGGCGCTGGACGACATGGGTTTCCAGTTTGACGGTTATCTGCGCAGCGGCTTCTACGGCAGCGCTGGCGACAATCGGCCCAAGGGCCAATACCAGCTGGGCGGCGACTTGCAGCATTACCGCCTGGGCAACGAGGGCGATACCTATATCGAGTTCGGCGTCGGCAAGAAATGGACGCTGGGCAACGGCGTGAGCTGGGGCACCTACGTGATGCCCACCATCTACAACGGCAAGACCAGCGCGTCCCAGGTGTACGGCTACATCAGCGGGCTGGAATTCGCGCCCAACCTGACCTTGTGGGCCGGCCAGCGTTACCACCGCATCCAGGACATCCATATTTTGGACAACTGGCTGATGCAGGACGGCGACAACTACGGCGCAGGGGTGGATGGCATCGCCGTGGGCCAGGCCAGGCTCAACCTGTCCGTTTCCTCGTCCGGCAGCTACGCCAACGACAACGCCTCGCTCAACAACGCGCGCCGCGCCAACTTCCAACTGAGCGGCATAGCAACCAATCCCGGCGGCAAACTGACGCTGACCGGCGCGGCGATAGGCGGCGATTTCGCCATCGGCAAGCCCGGCGCGGCGCTGGGGCTGTTGCACAATCAGAAGGATTTTCTGGCTGCCGGCCTCAATAACTCGCTGTTTCTGCAAACCTCAACCGGCCATGCCTCGCTGTCTGGCCAGTTCTACAACCTGGACAATAATGGCGCGGCCCAGGCCGGCGCGCGGCAGAACCGCATCGCCGATGTGCTGGACTGGCAGCGCGGGCGCTTCGGCGGCCAGGCGGTGCTGGGCTGGCAGGCGGTGGCGCCGGACAATGCCGCCAAATACCGCGACGCCACGCTGGGCGGGCGCTTGTCCTACGGCGTGGCGGCCAACGTCAAGCTGCTGACCGAGATCGGCCTGAACAGCCGCGACACGGACAATCAGCCGCTGCAGCGGCTGAACAAGGCGACGCTGGCGGTGGCTTTTTCGCCGAATACCGACTTCTGGACCCGTCCCGAGCTGCGGGTGTACGCCAGCCATTTCACCTGGAACGACGCGGCGGCGCAGGCCAATCTGAGCGGCTTTGCCGTGGGCGGCCGCACCCACGCTACGACGGTGGGCGTGCAGATCGAAGCCTGGTGGTGAGTTTGTCGGCATCCTGAAGTTTTTGCAGTGCCGCGGCGAAAGTTGCGGCACTTTGCGTTTTTGCGGCAGTCTGAAGCCGATAGGGTTTCGTGTTGGGAGAGGGTATGAGGTGGCTTCTGCTTGGTGGCATGCTTGCCGCGTGTCTGTGCGCGGGCTTGGCTTCGGCTGATGGTGTGGCCGCGCCCGCGTCGGCCATGGCGAATGGCGTCCGCTTGGAGTGCCTGCCGTCCGGCGACGCGGTGGGCGGTTGGCGCGATTGGGTGGCGACCCGCTTGGCCTTGCGCGGACTGGAAGAGAACCCGCGGGGCCCGTGGCGTCTGTGTTTCACCGAAAGCCAGGACCAGCAATGGGTGACGCAGCCTACAGACTGGCGCTACGACGGCTATTGGCGCGATCCGCCTTATCGCCTGGAAACCTGGCCGGTGCTGAACCTGGCGGTGCGCTCGGCGGACGGCGCCGTGGTGTGGAGCGGGCGCGAACGCCTGGGAAGCGGAGACAGTTCGCGCGAGCGGCTGGAGGCGGCGGCGCGCCGTCTGCTGGACCGGATGTCGCTTCCTGAGTAATAAAAGTTTAATGAATGCTGAATGGCTGGATTCTAGCCATTGCTGTTTTCCCGTATTGTGGCGATAGGCCCCTGCTGTAGTATCGAAACCCTTCGTTGACATGGCCTGCGCATAGACAGGCCAGCGGCGGAGGGACAAATCAGATCACTTTACAGCCTAATCCGAGCATGAGGCGCCCGCCTGGACAGCGGGCGTCTCGTCGTTTCAGCGCGGCACGCTTTGCGTGCGCGCCGACCGGTGCCGGCCAAAATACGGGATAGTAGACAATGAGTTTGATGCGCAAGAAGAGCGTCCAGGGCATGCTGGCCACCGCTCAGACTTCGCGCGGGCTGCGAAAAGAGCTCTCCGCGTTTGACCTTACCATGTTGGGCATCGGCGCCATCATCGGCACCGGCATTTTCGTGCTGACCGGCACTGGCGCCACCATCGCCGGCCCCGGCCTGGTGCTGTCCTTCGTCATCAGCGCCTTTGCCTGCGGCTTTGCCGCGCTGTGCTATGCCGAATTCGCCTCCATGCTGCCGATTTCCGGCTCCACCTACACTTATGCCTACGCCACGCTGGGCGAGCTGATTGCCTGGATCATAGGCTGGGACCTGCTGCTGGAATACCTGCTGGCGTCCTCCGCCGTGTCGGTTGGCTGGTCCGGCTATTTCCAGAGCCTGCTGTCCGGTTTTGGCGTGACGCTGCCGCAGGCGCTGACCGCCGCAGCCGGCTCGGTGCCGGGCAAGGACACGCTGTTCAATCTGCCGGCCTTCTGTATCGCGATGCTGATCACCGCGCTGCTGGCTTTCGGCATCAAGGAATCCAAGCGGGTCAACAATGTGGTGGTGCTGATCAAGGTGGGCGTGGTGTTGCTGTTCATCGCCATCGGCGTATGGCATGTCAAGCCGGTCAACTGGCAGCCGGCGCTGCCGTTCGGTTTCTCCGGCGTGTTCCATGGCGCGGCCATCGTGTTCTTCAGCTTCATCGGCTTTGACGCCGTGACCTGCGCGGCCGAGGAAGTGAAGAACCCGGCCAAGGATATTCCGCGCGGCGTGATCTGGTCGCTGGCGGTGTGCTCGCTGCTGTACGTGGTGGTGGCCGCCATCATGACCGGCATCGTGCCTTATCTGCAGTTTGCCGGCGTGGACCACCCGGTATCGCTGGCGCTGCAGGTGGCCAAGCTTGACTGGTTCGCCGGTTTCGTCGATCTGGGCGCCATCCTGGGCATGATGACCGTGATCCTGGTGATGACCTACGGCCAGACGCGCATCCTGTTCGCCATGAGCCGCGACGGCCTGCTGCCCAAGATTTTCTCCGAAGTGAACCCGAAGTACGGCACGCCGTACAAGGCCACCTGGCTGATCGGCACCGTGATCGCGCTGATCGCCGGCCTGGTGCCGCTGCACACGCTGGCCGAGCTGGTGAACATCGGCACCCTGGCCGCCTTCACCCTGATCGCCCTGTCGGTCATCGTGCTGCGCAAACGCGAACCGGACCTGCCGCGCAAGTTCGTCTGCCCGGCCGTGCCGTTGATCCCAGGCTTGGCCATCCTGTTCTGCGGCTTCCTGATGACTCAGCTGTCGCTGCTGACCTGGGCCTGCTTCGCCGCCTGGCTGGCTATCGGCCTGGTGGTGTACTTCGGCTACTCGCGCCGCAATTCGCTGCTGCACAATCCAGCCTGAGTTCGCATCGAATCATGAATGGCAAAAGGCGAAACCTGCGGGTTTCGCCTTTTTTTTGCGGCGCATGGCAGAAAATGAAGGTTGATTGTCATTTACGCCAGCTTCGGCGCTTTGCAAAATGGCTCAGCTGTCCTCGCCGGACGGCGCGAATGGCCGCTCAGGCGAGTGGCCGTCATTGTGAGGAGCGAGTCATGCGTGGATGTCTGGGACGATTGATGGTGGCGATGATCTTGTTGTTGTCGTGTGCTACGGGCTGGGCTGCAGGAGCGCCGCCCTTGGCGTCGACAGCATCGGTGGCGGAAACTATCGCGCCTTATGCGCCGCGCTTTGGGCGAACTCGCCCCGTTGTGGCCGTGGTGGGGGTCAATGAAGGCACGGTGTTGCCGGATTATGCGGTGCCTTATGGGATATTGGCCCGCTCGGGATTGGCTGATGTGGTGGCGCTTGCCGTGTCGGCAGGGCCGATGAAGCTGCCCCCGTTGACGATTCGGCCAGACAGTACCCTGGCTCAGTTTGATGGCCGCTATCCGCAAGGCGCGGACTATGTGTTCGTGCCGGCGGTAGACATGGCCCAGCAGCGCAACCCGGCCCTGCTGGGCTGGCTGGCGGCGCAAGAGGGCAAGGGAGCCACTCTGATCGGCATTTGCAATGGTTCCATCGTGCTGGCCAATGCCGGCCTGCTGCATGGGCGGCGCGCAACTGGGCACTTCAGCACCGAAAAGGCGCGGCGGGAGCATTTTCCCGATACCGCGTGGGTGAAAAACACCCGCTACCAGGTGGATGGGCGCATCGTTACCAGCGCTGGCATCAGCGCGGCGCTGCCGGTATCGTTGGCCTTGGTGGAGGCGATAGGTGGGCGTGATGCCGCCGCGCGGCAGGCCGAAGAGCTTGGCGTGGCGGAATGGAGCGCCAGGCATAATAGTGATGTCTTTCATATCGGCGCCGGCGATTACGCGTCTGGAATTGCAGACATGTTGTTTCACCGAACCCGACAGGTGGGCATCCCGGTGGCGACGGGCGTGGACGAGGTCGCGCTGGCGCTGGTGGCGGAAGCATACTCCGTGACGCTGCGCAGCCAGGCATATGCGCTGGGACAATCCGCTTCAGCAGTGCGGACCCGAGGCGGCTTATGGCTGCTGCCAGATCGGGTAGCGGGGCAGGGCCAAGAGCCTGACCTGGTGTTGCCGCTGCCCGAGGGCGTATCGCCCGTGCAGGCGCTGGAGCAATCGCTGAATGATATCGTCGCGCGCTTTGGCAAGGATAGCGCGCGGTTTGTCGCGCTGGACATGGAGTATCCCTGGCAGGGGTTGTGATGCGCGGCCCGGCCGGGCTTGAGAACAAGAATGGATCCTATGGCATCTTCTCCGCGGCGAGTCCTGATTCTCGCCTACGACGGCATGAATCTGCTGGACTTGAGCGGGCCGATGCAGGCCCTGTTCACCGTCAATCGCCTGTGCGAGGAGCGGGGATTGCCGCCGCCGTACGCCATCGTCGTGGCATCGGTCGATGGCGGTATGGTGGCGAGCAGCGCTGGGCTGATGGTGAGCAGCCTGGCGCTGTCTGAATATAAGGATGCCGCGCTGGATACGCTGATTGTGTCGGGAGGCTGTCGCGGCGAGATATTCATACCGTGTCCGCGGCTGGCCGAGTGGATACGTCAGCATGCGCCGGACGCGCGCCGGGTGTGCTCGGTTTGCACCGGAGCCTTCTTGTTGGCTGAGGCGGGGGTTTTGGCCGGCCGCCGCGCCACCACGCATTGGGCCTGGGCGGAGCAATTGCAGCGGCGCTTCCCCGAAGTGCGAGTGGATGCGGCTCATCTGTTCATTCCGGACGGTAAAGTATGGACATCGGCTGGCGTGACCGCGGGCATTGATATGACGCTAGCGCTGATTGAGGAGGATTGTGGCCATCAGTTGGCGCTGCAGACGGCTAGGCAGCTGGTGATGTTCATCAAACGAGCCGGCGGGCAGTCGCAATTCAGCGTGCCGCTGGCGGCGCAATCCAAGGATGGCGGCAATTTTGCAGATCTGCATGCCTGGGTGGCTGCCCACTTGGACGAAGATCTCAGCGTGCAGCGCCTGGCGGCGCAAGCCGGCATGTCGCCGCGGACCTTCGCCAGGGTTTACGTCGCCAGAATGGGGCGCACCCCGGCCAAGATGGTGGAGGCAATGCGGCTGGAGGCGGCTTGCCGCATGCTGGAGGACGGCAAGCTGCCGTTGAAGTCGGTTGCGGCGCAGGCGGGGTGGCAGGAGGAGCAGAATCTGCGCCGGGTCTTCCTTCGTCTGCTGGGCATCACGCCCTCGCAATACCGGGAACGCTTCTCCGCCAAGACGGGTGCGCCCGAGGCGACTTGACTATCCGGCTTGCGCTGAGGCATTTCAAGCTATGGTCAGCCCGAGTTTTGCAAGCCCGGGACGGATAGTTGGGCACGCTGATATCTCCTCCCTGGCGGCCGGGGAACCTCGGCCATGAAAACGATTGTCCCCTCGGCGGCTTCAAAATCATGAAGAGCGTCAAAAGGGTGGAACCGTGGTTCCGCCGCTTGAAGCATTATTGAATGGCGGAGCCGGCGGTCAGCGATTGCGCCCGTTTGTCGGCCAGCGTCTCCGCGCTGGTTTTGAGTCCGGCGTGGGCTTGAGCCGTGTCCTGGGCCGCGTAATCTTTGAAGACATGCGGCGATCGTCCTTGACGGCGGGATGCTTTGTTCGGCACAGGAGGGGGCTGGAATGAAAAACGCCGCCCACTCAAAGAGTGGACGGCGTAGCGTGGCGATGGCTGCGCGATCAGTCTGTGCGCAGCGCGATGAACAGCATGGCGTCGCCGCGTTTGACCAGCAGCGCGGCGTGGCCGCCGGAGTTGGCCAGCGCTTTCTCGAACGCGGTGATGCTGGTGACGTCGTTCTGGTTCAGGCCCATGATGATGTCGCCGGGCTGCAGGCCGGAGCGGGCGGCCGGTCCTTGCGCCTTCTGGATCAGCAGGCCGCCGCGGATGCCCAGGTCGGCTCGCTGCTCAGCCGTCAGCTCGGACAGCGTCAGGCCCAACTTGCCGAACTGATAGCCTTGCGGCGTGTTGTCGTTGGCTGGCTTGGCATTGCCTTCCGTGTCCGGCGCCTGTTCCACCAAGGTGGCTTCCAGACTCTTCTCGAAGCCCTTGCGCCACACGACCAGCTTGATCTTGGTGCCGGGGCCGAGCGCGCCCACCAGCATCGGCAAGTCTTTGGAGCTGTCGATGACTTGGGTGTTCAGCTTCAGGATGATGTCGCCCGGCATCAGGCCGGCCTTGGCGGCCGGTCCCTTCGGATCCACTCGCACCACCAGCGCGCCGGATGGGCGCGGCAGGCCGAACGATTGCGCCAGCTCCTGCGTGACTTCCTGGATATTGATGCCCAGTTGGCCGCGGCTGACTTTGCCCTTGGTTTTCAGCTGGTCGGCCACTTGCATCGCCAGATCGATCGGGATGGCGAAGGAAATGCCCATGAAACCGCCGGATCGGCTGTAAATCTGCGAGTTGATGCCGACAACCTCGCCGCGCAGATTGAACAGCGGGCCGCCGGAGTTGCCGGGATTGATCGCCACATCGGTCTGGATGAACGGAACCAGCGTCTCGTCGGGCAGGCTGCGGCCCTTGGCGGAGACGATGCCGGCGGTGACGGTGTTGTCGAAGCCGAACGGCGCGCCGATGGCGGCTACCCATTCGCCCACCTTCAGGTCGGACGGGTTGCCTATCTTGGCCACGGGCAAGTCCGCCGCCGCCACTTTCAGCAAGGCCACGTCGCTGCGCTTGTCCAGGCCCACCAGCTTGGCGCGCAGCTCGCGCTTGTCGGTCAGGGTGACGCGAATCTGCCGGCCATCGGCCACCACGTGGGCATTGGTCAGGATATAGCCGTCGCTGCTGATGATGAAGCCGGAACCGTAGGACACGCTGTCTTCCTGCGGCTGCTCTTGCTGCGGGGAGGGCGGCATGAAGCGGCGGAAGAAGTCATACAGCGGGTCGTCTTCCGGAACCGGGAGCTGAGGATGGCTGCTTGGCTGCGTCGAGACGGAAGCGTCGCGCGCCGCCTGGATATTGACCACCGCCGGCCCGTCGCGGGTGACCAGCTGGGTGAAGTCGGGCAATAGCATGGCCACGCGGCCATCCTGCTGGGCGGGAATGGCAACGGGAGCGGGTTGGCTGCTGCCTTTTACAAACTGCTCGATCCTGTCGCAGCCGGACAGTAACGACGCCGCGAGCAGGGCGCCGGCCATGATGCGGAGACTGTTGGTCACGGGCGATCCTTTTGGGCTGATGCGGGAAGGTAAATGGGGGCGGCTACGCGTTTTTGCAATCCGCTTATTGTCATGGGCGCCCAGTTTCTCTCTCCATTTTTATCATAACGGTTTTGCTGGATATTCGCAGAGGTCCGCGATGACGCAGCGGTGACATTCCGGCTTGCGGGCCTTGCATATGTAGCGTCCATGCAGAATCAACCAATGATGCGCGTCCAGTTTGAATTCGGCCGGCACGAATTTGAGCAGTTTGTCTTCCACCTCGCGCACGTCCTTGCCCGGCGCGATGCGGGTGCGATTGGAAACGCGGAAAATATGGGTGTCCACCGCGATGGTGGGCTGGCCAAAAGCGGTGTTGAGCACCACATTGGCCGTCTTGCGGCCCACGCCGGGCAGCGCTTCCAGCGCTTCGCGCGTTTGCGGCACCTCGCCGCCATGCTTTTCCAGCAGGATACGGCAGGTGGCGATCACATTCTTGGCCTTGGTCTTGTAGAGGCCTATGGTCTTGATGAACTCGGCCAGGCCTTCTTCGCCCAGCGCCAGCATCGCGGCCGGGGTATTGGCCACCGGATACAGCCGGCGCGTGGCCTTGTTGACGCCAACGTCGGTTGCCTGCGCCGACAACAGCACCGAGATCAGCAACTCGAACGGCGTGTTGTATTCCAGCTCGGTGGTCGGGTGCGGGGTGGCCTCGCGCAGGCGTCGGAAGATTTCCAGGCGTTTGGCGGCGTTCACTCTTTATCCTTATCGGCTTCCTGTTGCGCCGCTTTCATCGCGGCGGCGCGTTCCATCGCGGCGCGGATCACCGCCATCTTATCGGAGGAGGCGGTGGCGGCCACCGGCGCCTGCTGCTTGGCGCGCTCCATCGCTTTGCGGATCAGCTCGTTCTTGTCCACGGGCGCGGCAGCCGGCGCGGCGGTCGCGGCCTGCGCCGCCGCTGGGGCGGGCGATGCCGGGACGGCGGCGGCCAGCCGCTCTGTCTCTTATACACATCTCCGAGCCCACGAGACTCAAAAGGGGGGGGGGGGGGGGGGGGGGGGGGGGGGGGGGGGGGGGGGGGGGGGGGGGGG
>NZ_JAELTR010000083.1:0-12413 GCF_016428945.1 Chromobacterium sp. ASV23 | reverse complement strand
CCCCCCCCCCCCCCCCCCCCCCCCCCCCCCCCCCCCCCCCCCCCCCCCCCCCCTTTTGAGTCTCGTGGGCTCGGAGATGTGTATAAGAGACAGGGATCACCATTGATGACAATGAATGCCATTATCTGAAAGTATTGTGCGATGAGGTGTTTGGGCGAGCAAATTTTGTGGCAAACGTGGTTTGGCAAAAGAAATATGCTGTTGCCAATGATCACAAAACTATTGCCCCTATGCACGATCACTTACTCGTTTATCGCAAGAGTGATCGGTGGCAGCGAAATCTCATTCCACGAACTGCGGAGAAAGATCGCCAATACAAATACGAAGATGAAAAGGGTGTATTTCGTCCAGACAACTACACCTGCAGCAAATCTGCCGATGAGCGCCCCAATCTTTATTACGCAATCGTGCAGCCAAATACTGGCGATGAAATTTGGCCAAGTAAAACACGTGTTTGGTCCTACTCAAAGGAAGAGCACCTTAGACATGTAGCTGAAGGCTTCATTTATTGGGGAAAAGATGGGCTTGGCAAGACTCCATCCTTTAAGCGATACAAGCACTTGTTGCGCAACCAGGGAGTGGTCCCTCAAACTCTGTGGTCGCACGAATATGCAAGCCATACCGACGCTGCTCGAAAAGAGGTTCGCGCAGTTTTGGGCAGCTCATCATTGGCCGATGATTTCATTACCCCGAAGCCAGAAGGTCTTATTCAACGCGTACTGGAGATCGCTACCAATCCCGGCGACCTAGTTCTTGATTCCTTTGCTGGTTCCGGTACGACTGGCGCGGTCGCTCACAAGATGGGCCGCCGCTGGGTCATGGTCGAGCTGGGTGAGCATTGCCACACCCATGTCATTCCACGTCTCCAAAAAGTTATCGATGGAGAAGACAAGGGTGGCATTACCGAAAGTGTGAGCTGGCAAGGCGGCGGTGGCTTCCGCTACTACAAGCTCGCCCCTAGCCTGATCGTCAGCGACCGCTGGGGCAATCCGGTCATCAACCCCGAGTACAACGCCGCGCAGTTGGCGGAAGCCCTCTCCAAGCTGGAAGGCTTCACCTATGCTCCATCGGAAGTGCAATGGTGGCAGCACGGGCATTCCAGCGAACGGGACTTCATCTACGTCACCACCCAGAACCTGTCTGCGGAACAACTTCAGGCGCTGTCAGAGGAGGTGGGCAGTGATCAGAGTCTGCTCGTCTGCTGCGCGGCCTTCCATGGTGTTACCGCAGCAAGGGCATCCGAGCGCTGGCCGAACCTGACGCTGAAGAAGATTCCGAAGATGGTGCTGGCCCGCTGTGAGTGGGGCCACGACGATTACAGCCTCAACGTCGCCAATCTGCCAATCGCCGAGAAGACAGAGCCGGCCAAAGAGCCTGGGCCTGCAACCGGCGCTGCCACACGCAAAACCAAGAAATCCGCTGCCACGAACGCAGGGCAAGGCGGTCTGTTCGGGGAGAACGAAGCATGAATGCACGCGTCCAGAATGCCGTCACCGGCCGACTGTCTCTGCGTCCTCCGCAGGCTGAGTCTCTTGCCAAGCTCGTGCGTGCCATCGAAGCCGCGCCAGGGTTGCTTGGCCACGACCGAGATGTGGCGGCCATCCTTGCCACGCTGAAGGCGGATTTCCCGACGCTGGAAGACTTTGAACGCGAGTTCCCCTCGCTGTGCTTCTCACTGGCCACAGGCGTGGGCAAGACACGGCTGATGGGCGCGTTCATTGCCTACTTGCACCTGGCGCATGGCATCAACAACTTCTTCGTGCTGGCGCCGAACCTGACGATCTACAACAAGCTGATTGCGGACTTCACGCGCAACACGCCCAAGTACGTGTTCAAGGGGATCGCCGAGTTCGCGCAGCAGCCGCCCTTGATCATCACGGGCGACAACTATGATCAGACGGGTGCGGCGGTGGACGATCAAGCGATGGGCTTGGTCCACGATGTGCGCATCAACATTTTCAATATCTCCAAGATCAACTCCGAGGTGCGTGGTGGCAAGGAGCCGCGCATCAAGCGGATGAAGGAAGTGCTGGGAGACAGCTACTTCAACCATCTGGCGAATCTGCCCGACCTCGTGTTGCTGATGGATGAGTCGCACCGCTATCGAGCAAGTGCCGGGGTGCGCTCCATCAATGAACTGAATCCGTTGTTTGGACTTGAGGTGACGGCCACGCCGTTTGTGGAGTCTACGCGTGGCCCGGTGCCCTTCAGGAACGTGATAATGGATTATCCGCTAGCGCGGGCGATGGAAGATGGCTTCGTTAAAGAGCCAGCGGCCGTGACGCAGCGAAATTTCGACGCCAAGGCGCGCTCGGTTGAGGAGATTGAGAAGATCAAGCTGGAGGACGGTGTCCGCTTGCACGAGAGCACTAAGGTAGAACTGCTGACCTACGCCCGAGAAAACGGCGTGAAGGTGGTGAAGCCATTCATGCTCGTCATCGCTCGGGACACCACCCACGCCGCGCAGCTCAAGACGCTGATTGAATCGTCGGCCTTTTACGAAGGGCGCTACGCGGACAAGGTGATCCAGGTGGACTCCAGCCGTTCCGGGGCCGAGGAGGAACAGATGATTTCCAAGCTCCTAGCAGTGGAAAGCGTCGATGAGCCCACTGAGATCGTCATCCACGTCAACATGCTCAAAGAGGGCTGGGACGTGACGAACCTCTACACCATCGTGCCACTGCGTGCGGCCAACGCACGCACCCTGATCGAGCAGTCTATTGGTCGCGGCCTGCGCCTGCCCTATGGCAAACGGACGGGCGTTGCCACGGTGGATCGACTGAATATCGTCGCGCACGACAAGTTCCAGGAGATCATCGACGAAGCGAATCGAGGCGACTCGCCGATCCGATTGAAGCAGGTAATCTTGGAGGCGCCAAGCGCGGACGACAAAAAGGTGAGCGTGCAGGTCAACTCGGGCGCGATGGCACGGCTTGGCCTGACCGAAACGCCCGCCATTGCCACCAGTCCAGCCAACGAGGGGGCCGCACCGGTTACCACGCCTGCACCTGTATTCACCACGGAGCGGGAACTCCAAGCCGCTCGCGTGGTGATGGATGTGATCGGCAAGTATGAGGTGAAGCGTGATCTCGTCCCAACGAGCAACGCGCTACTCTCCCCAAAGGTGCAATCGGCCATCTTGGCGGAAGTGACTGAGCTATTGAAGCCCGCTCAAGGAGATTTGCTGGCTGGCGCGGATGATGCGGCACCTGCTCTAGATTTGTCGGCAGTCGTGTCCAAGACCACCGAAATCGTGGTTCAGCAAACCATCGACATTCCGCGAATCGCTGTTGTACCCAGAGGAGAAGTCACCACCGGATTCCACCCCTTCAAGCTGGGTTCGCTGCCCAACTTCCAGCCAGGCCAACGAGAGATCGTTGGTCAAGAGCTGCGCACGAACCATCAGTTCACGTTGAGCCGAGAGGCGGGCATCAGGGAGCAGCGCTTCGAGGACTACATCGTCAAGAAGCTAATCGATTTTGACGACATTGACTATTTTACGCAGGCTGAGCTGCTCTATGACTTAGCCGGTCAAGCGGTAGACCACTACAAGGCACAGAACTACTCCGAAAACGAGCTGCACGAAGTGTTTGACACCTATGGCGCAGAGCTGGCCCGACTGATTCGGGCCGAGATGATGGCCCACTTCTGGGAAGAGGCCACCGAGTACGAGGTGCAGGTTAGCCGAGGTTTCACTGAGCTCAAACCATGCAACTATACGGCGGTCGCCGGACAAACGGCGCACCACTTCCGCGAGACGGTGACTGAACTGGGCAAGATCAAGCAGATGTTGTTTGGTGGCTTCTCACGATGTCTTTACCCGCTACAGAAGTTCGACTCGGATACAGAGCGCCGCTTCGCGGTCATTCTGGAACGCGATGCCTTGAAGTGGTTCAAGCCCGCTAAGGGGCAGTTTCAGATTTACTATAAGCTGGGCAGTGAGCAGCCGGAGTACGTCCCCGACTTCGTTGCGGAGACTGACACTATGATCTTTATGGTTGAGACCAAGAAGCGGGAAGATTTGACTTCGGATGAAGTAAAGTCGAAAGCTGCAGCCGCGTCTCGCTGGTGCAAGCATGCGTCAGATCATACGGCATCGGTTGGGGGGAAGCCATGGTGTTACATGCTGGTGCCCCACGACACCGTTGTAGAGTCAAGGCGGCTGACTGACTTCTTGCAGTTTAAGGTGCAGTGTTAGGGTAGGTTTGAACAGATATTAAATTCGCAGGAGTAGTGCCTAAAAAATTTCTAGCTGCTTACCTTGCGCTATAAGGCATATAACTATTTAGATGGCTGGCGATCCAGCCATCTATCATTTCAGACTTTAATCAGTGAATGGACCTGTACTTTAGTGCAAGTCTATCGACTTTCTGACAAGACCAGCTTGTTGACGCTTACAGGGAGGCATAAAATTCTTATCCTCTTTTAGTTCAATGACATACCCTCTTTGGAGGGTATTTTTATTTGGGACTCGGATGGATTTGAACGCACTGCTGGCCAGTTTCGCCTCCGCTTTTGGCCAAGATCGACGGGTATTGACTTTGCAGCTGGGCACCGGGCAGATCGCCGCCGAGCAGCTGCTGCCGCTGAGTCTGCAGGCCGAAGAAGGTCTGTCCCAACCTTACCGCTATACGCTGACCTGCCTGTCGCCGGATACCCATCTCGAACTGAAGTCGCTGCTGGGCCAGCCGGCGCGCATCGGCATCGAGGATGCGGCGGGCGGCGAGTCCATCCGTTGCGGCGTGGTGAGCGAGGCCAGGCTGGCCGGCGCCGATGGCGGTTTCACCAAGTACGAACTGACCATCGAATCGCCGTTCGCGCTGCTGCGCCACCGCCGCACTTCGCGCGTGTTCCAGGACCTGACGGTGCCGGACATCATCCAGCAGATCCTTTCCGAACATCAGCAGGCCAACCCGGCCTTCGCTCGCGTGCAGACGCTGTCCATCCAGGTGCAGCCAGCCCAGCCGCGCAGCTACTGCCTGCAATACCGCGAGAGCGATTACGAATTCATCGTGCGCCTGATGCACGAGGAGGGCTACGCCTGGCGTTTCCTGCATCAAGACGACGATGGCCCGCAGGTGCAGCTGGCGGTGTTTGACGATTCGCATAGCCTGCCGGCTGCCCCCTTGAGCCGGGTGCGTTTCCACCGCGCCGACGCTACCGAAGACGAAGATGGCCTGACCGAATGGCAGGCCGCGCGCCAGATCGTGCCCAGCAGCG
The DNA here is from genome assembly GCF_016428945.1 of Chromobacterium sp. ASV23. Classification (NCBI taxonomy): domain Bacteria; kingdom Pseudomonadati; phylum Pseudomonadota; class Betaproteobacteria; order Neisseriales; family Chromobacteriaceae; genus Chromobacterium; species Chromobacterium sp. ASV23. The sequence goes on along the minus strand of NZ_JAELTR010000083.1, from coordinate 7,193 downwards.
TGGCGCTGGCCAGTTACGACTACAAACCCGTCTCCACCCAGCACAGCGAAGACGGCAGCCGCATCGAGCAAGGCCAGGCCGGCCAGTCGCTGCAGAGCAGCCTGACCCACTACGACGCGCCGGGCCTGTATTACGCCGGCGACGATGAACAGCTGGGCCGCTACGCCCAGCTGCGCCAGCAGGCGCATGACCAACAGGCCAAGTCCTTCAGCGCCAGCGGCACCGTGCGCGGCTTGCAGCCGGGCGAATGGTTTCGCCTGGACGACCATCCGGCGCACGAAACCGACAGCCCGCAACACCGCGAATTCGTGGTCACCGAGCAACGCTTCCAGGTGCGCAACAACCTGCCCAAGGATCTGGCCCAGCACGTCGGCGCCCAAACCGACGTCGCGCCGTTCACCACGTCCCTCCAGACCCAGCGCCGCGGCATTCCGTTGACCCCAGCCTATGCCGACACACCGCTGGCCAAACCCAAATCGCGCGGCGTGCAGACCGCCACCGTGGTTGGCCCGGCCGAACCGACAGACCAGGTGGCCGACGAGATCTACACCGATGGTCAAGGCCGCATCAAGGTGCAATTCCACTGGCAACGGCCAGAGGAACATAAAACCTTCGGCGCCAACCTCGACGACAAATCCAGCTGCTGGCTGCGCGTGGCCATGCCCAGCGCCGGCGCCGGTTTCGGCCACCAGTTCATCCCGCGCATCGGCCAGGAAGTACTGGTCAGCTTCATCGAAGGCGACATCGACCGCCCCTTGGTTACCGGGGTGTTCTACAACGGCAGCCACCCCACGCCGGATTTCAGCGGTGCCGGCGCCCTCCCGGCCAACAAGACCCTGTCCGGCATCAAATCCAAAGAACACCAGGGCGGCGGCTACAACGAGCTGCTGTTCGACGACACGCCCGGCGAAGTGCGCGCCAAGCTCAGCTCCGAATCCGGCAAGACCCAGCTGAACCAAGGCTTCCTCAGCCACCCGCGCAGCAACGGCAAAGCCCAGCCGCGCGGCGAAGGTTTCGAGCTGCGCACCGACCAGCACGGCGCCATCCGCGCCGCCCACGGCCTGCTGTTGTCCACCGAAGCGCAAAACGGCGCCGGCGGCAAACAGCTGGCGCGCGAGCATGCGCAAAGCCAGCTGCAGTCCGCCGTCGCGCTGAGCCAGGCGCTGGCCGAGACCGCCACCGGCCAGCTCGCCGACACCATGGAAACGGGGCCGGACAGCATTGGCGAAGACAATGCGAAAGCCGGCAAGAAAACCAAGGGTCACATGCAGCACCAACTGGATGCCCTGGCTGCTTGGGAGGCGGGATCGAACACGGACAAGGACGGCAAGACAGCCAAGGAGCAAGCCGGCCAACAGCCTCAATTGGTTTTGTCAGGCCCTGCCGGCATTGCCAGCGTGACTGAGCAGAGCCAAACGCTGACCGCCGGCACCAACCTCAATGTCGTCGCCCAGCGCGATGCCAACCACACCACCGGTCGGCGCTGGATTCACAATGTCGGCAAGCACATCAGCCTGTTTGTGGCGGGAGTGAAAGACAAGGTGGCGGTGAAGCTGATCGCAGCCAAAGGCAAGATCCAGATCCTGGCGCAGAGCGATGCGATGGAGCTGACAGCGGATAAGGACGTCACCATCACTTCCTGCAAGGGCAGCATCACCATCGCCGCCAAGGAAGAAATCCTGCTCAACGTGGGCGGCGGCGCTTATATCCGCCTTGCGGGAGGCAATATTGAGGTGCATTGTCCCGGCACCGTCAGCGTGAAGGGCGCAAGCCACAATCTGAGTGGTCCAGACAGACTCACTGTAGCGCATCCGGCCTATCCGAAGAATATTCCGAAGGAGCCCCTGTCACTGCATATGGATCAGGCACCACAGGGCGGGGGCTGCAGTTGGACGGGCATGCCATATACGCTGCTGGCCGATGGAGCCGAGATACAGCGCGGCATTATTGACGAGTCAGGCCATCTGAATGTTAAGCACGCGCCAACCACACAAAAATACACGGTGAAACTGGCCAATGGCGTCAAGTTCGACGTTCCCGTTGCCAACGAGTTGAGCAACCCCGAAAAGGGCATGCTGGCTAACGCGGGCTTCCATAAAGTGGATGCTGGCGGTGCGCCGCAAGATGGACGCGTTGAGACCGATGATCATGCTCGGGCACGTTACAACAGTCTGTTGAATGGTCGTGATGCTGGAGAACAGAAATGAGCGATAAAGCCATCGCCGCCCCGGTATGCACCAAGGAGCAGATGAAGGCACATCTGACCTTGCCTTGGTTTGTGCAAAAAAGTGAGTATCACCCTCACCCGGCGAGCTTCCACATCCTAGTCAATGGCGAGGCAGCTTTTGCTGCAGTCCATCACGCTATAGCCAAGGCCAAGCGCAATGTCTGCATCATCTGTTGGGGCTTCCAGCCATCCATGTACTTCATTCGCAAGGGGGCGGATATGGTGAAGTATGCGGATATTGGGGAAGCAGTCCCCGCGCAGATCGGTAAACTGCTGGAGCACAAAGCCAAACAGGGAGTACAGGTCCGCGTTCTGTGCTTTGCCTCCAAGGTTGGGGGCCTCTACATCAATACGACAGGAGCGACAGTAGAGGAATCTCAAACGCCAGGCCGTTGGGCGGTTGGAATCAAGGACAAACCCGACTTCGAGATTCCTGCGCAATATGACTACGACAAGCATTGGTATGCTTGGTACGACGAGGATCAAGCAGCTGCTGGTGCCTCTGAGAAACAGGTAAGGGATCGGCAACATCCAGAGATCCCGAGCCAGTACCTGCACTTCCGTAGCCGGGGTTTTGGCCCACGGACCCGCAAGCAAATCCTAACGCAGAGCTACGAAGACAAGGGGCTCAAGGATGCAACCAAGCGAACACTCGCGGTTGGCCCCAGCCATCACCAGAAAATGGTGCTGGTAGACTACGACGACGCCCAAAACCATGTTGGATTCGTCATGGGGCACAACATGCTGGACGAGTACTGGGACACCAATGAGCATAGTGCCAAGCGCAAGGCACCAAACCTGGGCCGCAACGGCACAGTGGGCCCACGCGAGGATTTTTCCAGCCTGCTGACAGGCCCGATTGTAGGCGACATGTTTCATAATTTCCGCCGCGCTTGGCGGGATGAAACCAAAGAAAATCTTGCGCTGCCTCCATGTGGCTTCGCATCCTACCAGCCGCGAGTGGACGGCAACGCCAATAAAGCAGCCATGGTGCAACTGCTGCGTACCCAACCGGAATACCAGAAGCAGGACATCAAAAAGATGTATCTGCAGGCTGTGAACAACGTCACCTCCTATATCTACATCGAAAACCAGTATTTCCGCTGGCCTCCCCTAGCAGAAAAGATAAAAGAGGCTGCCAAGGCGCAAAAAGAGTGCGGACGGCCATACCCGATCTACCTCTTCGTGGTGACCAATACCAGTGATGCCGGTGTAGGCGCGGGCACAGTCAACACCTACCGCATGCTGGACAGTCTGGGACGGGCGGATACCATCCCCGGCGTCGCCCGCGCAGAAAAGGCCGATGACCTGGAAGCCCGCCTGGGACAAGCCAAACAAGCGGAGAAAGTGGCGAGCATTATTCATGCGGCCAATATCATGAGTCCCGCCAAATTGAGAGAAAAGACCCGGCAAGAGCTGGAAAATGCAACCGCGCGGCGACAGCAGGCGGAAAAAGCCTACGAGGCGGCGCAGAATCCGGACGCGCCGGTGACTGCAGTTGAGCAAGCAGGCCTAAAAACCCATATCTGTTCGCTGGTGGCCATGGACTCACCCCCCAACCAATGGGCCGAAGTCTACATCCACGCCAAACTGATGATCGTAAACGATGCCTTCCTTACGCTTGGTTCGGCCAATATCAATACCCGCAGCATGCAAGTGGACAGCGAGCTGAATGCATGCCTGGATCGACCCGAAATTGCCAAGCCCTTGCGACAGGAATTATGGGGGAGGCATACCAACAGCTGGCCTGGCGCAAATCCTGATCGGATGGATAGGGAGGACGCTGCAAAGGAGGTATTTAAGGTATGGGAGAATATTCTACGTAAAAATAAATCTGCCATGAGCTATGGGGCAGCCCCGGTAGCACCACTCCGTGAATTTTTGCGCACAGACCCTGCCCGGAGCAACAGTGACTAAATCCAATATCTTTGCCCTGATTCTCACCCTGAGCCTGGCCGCCTGCAGCGGCGCCAAGGAGCGTTCCGTGCCCGATCTGAAAGACGTGGAGGCCAAGCTGGCCTTTACTTGCGTATACGAGAAAGACCATCTGCCAGCGCTGAATCCGGAAGCGGACCAGCTTTACCGCTACGCACGTTGGCTACACAAAAATCAAGTAGAAAAGGAAGACCCACTGCGCTACCCGGAAATGGAGCGCTACTACCGCATCGCTACGGCTTACGGCCATTACAAGGCCAACCTGGACCTGCGCGACATGATAGGTCGTGGCACAGCCTGGAGTGCCGATCCGGTCAAGGAAACGCTGGATCTGACACAAGAGTTGATCGATCGAGGCATTCCCGGCGGCTACTACGATATGGGGCGCTATCTCAAGGCTGGCTATGGCGTCAAGAAAGACGAGGAGTTGGCCAACCGCTACTACCGCAAGGCTGCAGACTTGGGCAACCCGGAAGCGCAGTATCTGGTCGGTGACAAACTAACCAATATGACAATTGCACATCCTGGACCATTTGCAATTGGCAATGAAATGAAAAAATGTGCCGCAGAGCAAGGGCATGGAAAAGCGGCAGCGGAATATGCTAACAATTTGATTTACGAGGGGAAATTGGCCGAGGCTGTGAAATTTTTTCAGCTTGCAACTAAATGGGGAGATGAGGCCGCACCTTATAACTTGCAAGTCGCTTTTGGTCCAATTGCAGAATCAAATAAAGAAAGGTATGGACTTGGTCTGAAGCAAGATGATGAACGCAGCCGTCGATATAAGATCATTAGCGACGTACTCAGCGACTACTCCTACGCCCACCCCTCCATACCGGAACTGGATGACATCGTGCCGCTGCCGCCAGCCCAGTTGCCATCCTGGGATGGCAAACTGAAATGGCTGGAAGACTTCAAGGCCAATGTCGCTCCGCCCAAGCCCAGTGAGGAACTGATTGAAAAGCTGGCCAAGGCTAAGGGGTTGGACCCGAAGACGGGTAGGCCACTCGGTAGCCAGGACTGAATCAAGCGCATGGATTGGCAAATCGGCCTGCTGTCATAGGCCGATTTTCTTATAGTACGCGCCAACGCGCACCGATGCGTGATGGCGGATCTGCTAGATCAAGTCGTTTTCATTGTGAATCTCGAAAGTTTAACCCTAGTCCAGCAACGCGCAGTTCAGTTCGCCATCGATAGCGGTGGCGAGCTGCAACTGGGAGGAGCTATGGGCCGTCCGGTGCGCCGCGATGTCGCCAAGCGGCTGGAGAAAATGGGCATCTTGGAGTGTGTCCACCGGCCATCTCGCTATGCTAACTGGTGGGTCTATCGGCTCGCCCCTGCCTACCTTCCGAAGACGCCGGAGCCGCCGGCGTTCTCCCACCAAAACTGGAAAAAGAACGTTCAGCTGGCCACACTGGCCAAGCCCATTCAAGAGGCGATTGGGAGCTGGGTCTCCTTGCCGACGGGGGTACATCCCAATGCAGAGCAACGTGCTGCACTATTGAGCCAGGTTCAAACCATTGCCAAGGCCTGGGGCGGCGAGTGCCTCTCTGACGACTATCTTGGCATGCAGAAGCACCTGGTCTTCCGCTGCGCGGAGGGGCATGTCTGGAAGCGTACCCCAACGACTCTGCTGGCCGGGTATTTCTGTCCGGAATGTGAAAACCGCAGTACGAAAACCCTGCAGCGTCTGAAGGCCTGGGCAGCTGCAAAAGGCTGGAGTTGTCTTTCCACTCACTTTGTTGATAGCACCACACCGATGCATTGGCGCTGCGACCAAGGCCATGAATGGTTTAGTTCTCCCCAGAATGTTCGCCTGTGCAAAGGCTGCCCAGAATGCTATCGACAGCGCCGTTACCATACCCTTGAGACCATGCATGAGCTGGCAAAGTCTCGGGGGGGTTTGTGCTTGTCTACACGCTACAAGAACGTAGACCACAAAATCACTTGGCAATGCCATCGGGGGCATGTCTGGGCGGCGCCACCCAGCCGAGTCATGCTTGGGAGCTGGTGCCCACAGTGCGCCATCATCAACCGTTTCTATCGTCCTGATGGCCCATTGCGGAAGAAATATGGGCTGTAGTGCTTGTAGTCGATTTTTTGCAGTCTACTCCGTAGCAAACCAGCACTAGTTAGAGCAGTCATTGTTAGCCAAAGCGCAGTACAAATCCTGCTAATTCTATTAAAATGTGCAGGGTTGAGTCTACGTACCAACAATAATAGTTTTTTAGTGCATTTTTTAAAATTTAAGCAGCCCTTTAGGTGGGGACGCGATTTAAATATATAGATTAAGGGTTTGGAGATGATTTTCTCAGGTGATGTGCCGAGAGAGCAGTTGACAATTAATGAGATAGCGGCTGACATTCTTGCGAGCTGCATTGAGTTCCATCATCGGGTTGAGCCTAGTAAAACTATTGAAGAGCTCGAGAATTTTTATGGCGATTATATCAACTTTGGAATTGCCTCTGGTGATAAGGCATTTGGCTATATTCAAGATCAGATAAGTAGTGGGAAAGGGGATGAAGTCAATATACAAAGAGCTTTTTTGTATATAACGCAAAGCTACGCAATTGAAGCTATCCAAAGCAATGCGCGTGGAGAGGAGAAGTTGGCTGAAAGGCTATTATTAGATGCGTGCTATTGGCTTGGGAATATGCGTAATTCATTTGGATCGGAGAAGACTCTCCAAAAAACTATTAAGAACAGTCGTAGTAGATTTGCAAAAATGGGTGGGCATGGTCGGGCGGAAATTGATCAACCCATACGTGAGGAGATTTACCGCTATGTACGGGATAATGGGCCGTGGGAGTCGAGAAGCAAGGCTGCCGCTGAAATATCAAGATACTCAATGAAGGAAGAATGTTCTCTTGTCCTAGTTCGAGAAAGAGTTCTGAATGGTAGATATAGAGAAGCTATTCCCTACAATACAGTATATGATCTGTCTCTTATACACATCTCCGAGCCCACGAGACTCAAAAGGGGGGGGGGGGGGGGGGGGGGGGGGGGGGGGGGGGGGGGGGGGGGGGGGGGG
>NZ_JAELTR010000082.1:0-12584 GCF_016428945.1 Chromobacterium sp. ASV23 | reverse complement strand
ATGGCGCCGTCGGGCGACAAACAGGTGACGGTGAAGCGGTAGGACCGGGACACCCCTTCCTCGCCGTCCAGTGCCAGCGGCAGCAGCTGTTCGGCGGCGATGCTGCCGTTGCCGAGGGACAGCGTCAGCTGGCGGCGGTCCTGGGTGAAGGCGGAGGCGAAGGAGGCGAGCAGGCTGGAAAGGTCCATGATGTATTGAGCGGGCGGTTCAGCCCTGTACTTTGTAAACGTTGGAGGAAAGCTGCAGCGTGGCGTCGAAGGTCACCGGCGGTTTGTGCGGATGCACTTTCAGCACCGCGTCCACGCGGAAGCGCAGGTGACGCTCCATTTCGCGCGGGGCGTCCAGGCTGACGCGCACGCGCGACAGCCTCGGCTCGTGCAGTTCGATCGAGCGGCGCAGCTGTTCGCGCAGCAGTTCGCGGTCGTCCGGATTGAGCAGGCTGATGCCGGACAGGTCCGGGATGCCGTAGCTGAGCAGGCTGTCCCGCGCTTGCGGGAACGGGTCCAGCGGATCCAGCGGCATCAGCCGGGTATTCAGCAGCGCCTCAAGGTCGCGCGCCAGCGACTGCTTGAAGTGCGACAGCTCAAACAGGCTGATCGGCTCGATGTGGCTTTGGTCCGGCTCATCGTCCAGCAGGCGGTCCAGCACCGAGGGCAGGATCAGCGCGTGGCGATTGCCGCTCATAGCCCGAACACGGCGGCCGCCTGGCGGCCGAGCATCCAGCGGAAGGCGACGAAGATGCCGGCGCCGGCCACGGCCAGCAGGGCGAAGTACAGCCACAGCGGCAGCTCGTGGCGCACATAGGCCTGGAAGCGTTGCGGCAGCTGCCAGTGCGGGGCGAAGTCGGCCTTGCCGCCGCGCACCTGCTGGATTTCCTGGCCCAGCTTGTGCACCAGATAGCCCAGCTTCTCCTGGCCTTCCAGCAGGTACTTGCCCTGGAAGCCCAGCAGCAGGCAGGTGTAGAACACTTCCAGCGCTTCCACATTGGCGGCCGGATTGTCGCGCAGCTGTTCCAGGCGATTGAAGAAGCCTTCGCCGGCCAGGTGTTCGCCAAACAGGCGCAGCTGCAGCGGCATGCGTTCCCATTCGTCGCGCAGCGCAAATTCCGAGGACAGGATGATTTCGTCCATCAGCGCGCAGAAGGCGTACTTTGCGTGGTTGATGGCGTTGTTGTCCTTGCCGAAGTTGCGGGCGTTGCGCTCGAACTGGCCCAGGAAGTGGTCCACGCGGCGGTTGAATTCCACGGCGCTGCTGGGCGCGTTGCCTTCCTTCAGCAGGAACAGCAGGTAGATGCCATCCTCCAGCATTTCGCGCAGGTTGGGAGCGGCGGGGGCGGCCACGTCGATGACGCGTTCCGCCGTTTGGGTCAGGGTAGTGTTCATGGCGTATTCAGCGGAAGACCGCGATCAGTTCTATGGAAATATTGGCCAGGGTTTGCGGCACATAGATGCAGATGCTGCGCGATTGCAGCATGCGGCTGTATATCTCGCTGTGTGGCTCCAGGGCGAAATAGTGGTTGCCCACCCGCACCGGGATGGCGGACGGGGTTTGGGCGGTATGGGACAGGCTGACCCCGCGCATCGCGGAGTTCAGGATGCGCTCCACGTCGTCCGGCGCGCCTATCTTCAGCTTCAAGGGCACGCTGTCGATGATCTGCGCGGCCGGCAGTTCGCTCTGCACCGACAGGTAGAAGTCCACGTTGTCCAGCAGGCGGTCGCTTTCCAGGCGGCCGATGTGGAAGGACGGGCGCGGCGAATGCAGCGGGATCACCTTGTAGCGCGCGGACACCACGGTTTCCAGCAGCTCGCGGATTTGCAGGTCCAGCGGCGGGAACACCTCGTGCAGCTTGTCGTGGCGATAGGCCGGGATGTCGGACAGCGTGTACAGCGTGGTGAAGGTCTGCAGCTCGCCGCAGAACTCCGCCAGCGCCATATAGAGTTCTTCCGGGTGCAGCGGCTGGCATTGCGACAGATGGCGCAGGCGCGCGAAGTTGCGGTTCACCGTGTGCAGCAGCCAGAACGAGCTGATGTCGGCGGAGCCGAACTCCATCACGCTTTTGGCGCGCTCGCGGTGGGCGCCGGCCAGCGCCTGGCTCTTCACCAGAAGAATGTCCAGCAGCCGGCGCAGCATTTGCATCATGTCGCCGGAGCCTTCAATCGCCAGCAGCGGCGGCAGGTAATCCTTGGCCACCGTCCATTGCCCGGTGGCGTCCTTCTCCAGCTGGCACAGCGCGATGGCGTCGTAGCCATCGCGGTTTTCCTCTTCCAGCATCAGCTTCACGTCCAGCTGCAGCGTGGACAGGTCGGCGGGCAGCGCCTGGGTGTACAGGTCGGCCGTTTCGCAGTGGTCGCTGTGGAAGCGGGTGGGGCGCGCGCCGGCTTCGCTGCCGCGGGTGTTGCCGCCATAGGGCTGCAATTGAGCCAGGCAGGCGTACAGCGTGGTGCGGATGCCCAGCTGCGGCAGCGTCGCCAGATCGCGGCTCAGCGGCAGCGGACCATGGCTGGGCGCCTGGTATAGCGTGCCGTCGCGGAACAACATGGCCAACTCGTCCACGCGGATCATGCCGCCTTTCAGCGCGGCCTCGTCCAGCGTCAGGCGATGAATGCCCCAGGCGTGGCGGTGAGTGAGCTGCAGCAGGCTGGATTGCGTCTGTTCCTGAAACAGGGCTTGCTGCTGGAAATGCTGCGGGCGAAGAAACATGCCTTCGCCCCATAATATTCTTTGTGCATGAAGCATTGCTGGGTAAGCCTTAGCGTGCGTTTTCTGATAATGCCGATATGATTAATAGCCAGCTGGCTGGCATTCTATTTTTGCGGTTTTTGGCTGATCCGGCAAAGCAATGGATTCCGGTTTGATAGCCTGTAAATAGCAATCGCCAACCTTGAATTTGAGATCCTTGCTGCGCACTCGTCCGGCGTCATAAAGCAGGCGCCAGAAATGGGGATTGGGCTGGCGGAAATACCCAATTACGCCAACATAATTGGCGTCCTCCAAAACGGATATATCTAATTCTTTTTTGTCACCTGGCAAAAAGACCAGTTCCTTATTGGATATAACATCCGAACCAAGCACATCTTGAACTGGCTTGCCACTGGCCAAAAGGTCAGGTGTCAGTAATTTGAAGGCTTGGTCGTTTTTGAGCTGATACACCTGAACCACGACAGACAAGGGTTTACCCTGCCTGTCGCGGTTGAGCGTAGCGCTTGCCTCGCTTGAGATTGTGATATTCTTCGGCCCCGCGCAGCCGTTGAGCAGCGATAGCGCCGCAACGAGCGGGAGTAGAATGATCTTGTGCCAGAGAGTGGTGAAATCCATACAGTCTGCGCCAGAAAAATACATGTTTGAGGTGAATAAACGTGGAGAATGGATTGGCGATTTCCCGTATTTTACCGCCACTTGCCGATTACGGGACTTGACTTCTTCGCGAATCAAATCAAGCATATCGCGTTATTCGCATATTCATCAATCGTTAGTAAAAAATTTCCAATGATGTTTTTGGCGCCACTGGTGGTGGTTGGCATCGTACTGCTTTTGCTGTGGCTCGGTTGGCGGTATTTCCTTGGCGGAGCCAGGCTCCGCGTAGAGCAGTCGTCGATTGCGACTCCCCTGAATATGACTTGCGATCCGGTGGAAATCCCCCCGGTTTCCCCCCCTTTTTTTCAGCGTTTAAGAGGGGGATTCTCGACGCCTGCCTGGCTGAAAACGCGGGCGATGATCTGGCTGGTGCCGCTGCTGTCCTTGGGATTGGTCAGCATGGTTGTTGCAATTACGCTGCACTTTGCGGGATATCACCAGGAAATCGGCTATCAGCCGCAAAAATATGCCCATGGCAATCAGATTCGCCAGGCGCTGACCGAAGAAAAGCTGGTTCCGCCGCCGCCTCTGGCGCCGGAGGCTTTTGTCGATGCGGTGGCGGAAAAGCCGCAGTTGGCGCTGGATAAGGCGGACCGCGACTGGAACAAGATGGACCAGGCGTTTGTGCAGGATGTGCTGCGAGTGATGGAAAGAATGAAGGCGCGCGGTTTCCCGATGGTGTTGCTGGAGGGCTACCGCAGTCCGGAGCGGCAAAACCATTTGGCCGGCGGCAGCGTCAAGGTGACGCAGGCCCGGGCCGGCGAGAGCAAGCATCAATACGGATTGGCGGCGGATTTGGCGCCGGTCCGCAACGGCAAGGTCGTGATCTCGGAGCGGGATCCATGGGCGATGCAGGCCTATACCGTGCTGGGCGAGGAAGCCCAGGCGCAAGGGCTGGGCTGGGGCGGCAATTTCAGTTTCCGCGACTACGGCCACATCGAACGGGCCGGCTCCTTGCGCGCGCTGCTGGCGCAGCGCGAAAAAAAATGAACTGTGATTCTTTCTAGGGGAAGGTGAGTTGGTGTCTAACAAGGGTTGGCTACGCAATGCCAAGGTGGCTTCCGCCATCGGATTCTTGATCCTGATCGCGCTGATCTGGTGGGTCGGCCCCTGGCTGGGGCTGCAGTCGCTGGAAACCAGGCTGGGCTGGATCATCGTGGTGATGGTCGTGTGGGTGCTGGCCTTGCTGATCGGCCAAGCGCTGACCAAGCGCGCCGGCGGCATGCTGGAAGGCATGCTGCGCCGCCAGGCGGACGACGCGGTGATCAATGCCAGCGCCGACAAGCGCGCCGAAGTCACGCTGCTGCGCCAGCGTTTGCTGGGCGCGATCGATACGCTGAAAAAATCCAATATCGGCAGCGCCCGCGGCAGCGCGGCGCTGTATGAGCTGCCGTGGTACATGATCATCGGCCATCCGGCGGCCGGCAAAAGTTCGGCCATCCTGCAGTCTGGCCTGAGCTTCCCGTTCAGCGACAAGAGCGGCATCCAGGGCATAGGCGGCACCCGCAACTGCGACTGGTTCTTCTCCACCGAGGGGGTGTTGCTGGATACCGCCGGCCGTTACGCCACGGAGAGCGAGGACCGAGGCGAGTGGCTGGCTTTCCTGAAGCTGCTGAAGAAATACCGCGCCAAGGCGCCGGTCAACGGCATCATGGTGGCGATCAGCCTGCCGGAGCTGGCGCAGCACAATAGCGAGGGCTTTGTGTTGTATGCGCGCCAGGTGCGCGAGCGCATCCATGAGGTGTGCAATACCTTCGGCCTGATGGTGCCGATTTATCTGGTGTTCACCAAGCTGGACCTGCTGGGCGGCTTTGCCCAGTTCTTCAGCGAGGCGGGCGAGGAAGAGCGCGCCCGCGTCTGGGGCGCCACGCTGTCCGCCGACCAGGGCACCGGCTTCGACGCTGCGGCCGTGGTGTCCAAGCAGTTCGAGCAGCTGTACCGCGGCCTGGTGCAGATGGGCGAAGAGAAGCTGGTGGCCGCGCGCGGCGACGCGGTGAAGTCCGCTCACTTCGCCTTCCCGATTGAATTCCACGGCCTGCAAGAGGCGGTAGTCAAGTTTGTCCGCGTGCTGTTCGAGGAAGACCCGTACCATTCCCGTCCGCTGCTGCGCGGCTTCTACTTCACCAGCGCCTTGCAGGAAGGCGTGCCGCGCATCGTGACCGCCGGCCGCGTGCAGGGGCAGTTCGATCTGTCGTCCTCCAGCCTGGACAAGCACCAGGCCCCGGCTTCGTACAGCTACTTCCTGCGCGGCCTGTTCCGCGACGTGCTGTTCCCGGACCAGCATCTGATCTTCCAGCAAACCCGGCCCAGCGGCAGCCGCTGGCGACTGGCCGGCATGGTGGCCGGCGTGCTGTCGCTGGCCGCGGTGGCCGGCTTGTGGACCTGGTCCTATATCGGCAACCAGCAGATGATCGCCCAGGTCGGCGCCGAGCGCGCGCAAGCGCAGAAACTGGCCGCCTCCGGCCAGCTGTATGACCGCCTGAATGGTTTGCTGGTCCTGCAGCATCGCATCGAGGAACTGCAAGCCTACCGCCGCAACGGCGAGCCGTGGCAGATCGGCCTGGGCCTGTACCAGGGCGCCGAGCTGGAGCGCAATCTGCGCAAGGCGTATTTCGCCGGCGTGAAAGACCTGATGTTGCAGCCGGTGCAGAAGAATCTGGAAACCACGCTGGCCGCTTTGAAGCCGGGCGCGGTGCAAGCCGTGGCCGCGCCCAAGCCGGAGCCTAAACCGGAACCCAAGCCCGAACCAGCGCCGAAGCCGGTCAAACCCAAGTCCAAGGGCCACGGCCTGCCCAATATCAAGCTGAGTTGGCTGGACCTGCCGCAACGCGCCACCGCAGGCAAGATCGACGCTTCCGCGCCTGCCGCCGCAGGCAGCGCCGAGCAGCAGAAGAAGCCGCAGCTGGACGTGGCGTACAACGCCCTGAAGACCTATCTGATGCTGCATGAGCAGAAGCGCATGGAAGAGGCGCATCTGGCCGATCAGCTGCCGCGTTACTGGCGCCCGTGGCTGGAGAGCCAGCGCGGCGAATATCCGGTCAGCGAAGTGATGGGTCTGGCCGAGAAAGTGCTGGCTTTCTACGTCAGCCAGATCAAAGAGCCGGACCTGCCGCTGATCGACAACGATCCCAAAGTGGTGACGGATGCCCGCGAGGTGCTGCGCGGCTCGTTCAAGCAGCTGTCCGCGCAGGAGCGCGTGTTCAACGAGATCAAGGCGCGCGCCAATACCCGCTTCGCGCCGCTGACCGTGGCCCGCATCCTGGACAACCGCGACATGGACATCATGGCCAGCAGCCAGATGGTGGAGGGCGCTTACACCCGCGAGGCGTGGAACACCTACATCCGCAGCGCCATCGACGAGGCCAGCAAGGGCACGATACGCAGCGACGACTGGGTGCTGGCGTCCAGCACGCAGGACGATCTGGGCAAGGACGGCAACGTGGAGAAAAACCGCGCCGCGCTGGAAGCGCTGTATCGCGCCCAGTACATCGCAGCCTGGCACAAGTTCCTGCAGGGCGTGGTGGTGCGCGACATCACCAATCCGGCGCAATCGGCGTCGGCGATGACGCGCCTGGCCGACAAGCAGAATTCTCCGATCAAGCTGATTCTGGCCCGCGCCGCGCAGGAAACCTCCTGGGACAACCCGTCCGAGCTGAACCGCTCGCTGGAAACCGCCAAGCGCTCCGTGCTGGAAAAGACCACGGAGTTCTTCAAGAGCGGCGACACCCCGGGCGAAGCCAAGAACGAAAAGCAGTACGGCGTGGTGGGCGCGCACTTTGCCGGCGTGGCTGCGCTGGTGAAGGGCGACAACGCTCCGATCAACGGTTACCTGGACCAGCTGGCCAAGCTGAAGGTGAAGATGGCGGCCATCGCCACGACCGACCAGCCCGGCCCGCAAGCCCGCACCGCGCTGCAGGCCACGCTGAACGGCTCCGGTTCCGAGCTGGGCGACACCCAGTCCTACGTCGACAACACCCTGTTGACCGGCGCCACTCCGGACACCATCGAGATGGTGCGGCCCATGCTGGTGCGTCCGCTGACGCAATCTTACGGCGCGCTGCTGGGGCCGGTGGCGCAGGACATCAACCAGGCCTGGGCCAACGAGGTGTTGCCGCAGTGGAAACAGCTGGCCAGCAAGTATCCGTTCAGCGACGCCAGCACCAGCGCCTCGGTGGCGGAGATCAACCGCTTCGTCAAAGCCAATGACGGCACGCTGGACAAGTTCATCAACAAATACCTGACCGGCCTGGTGCAGAAGCAGGGCGATACCCTGGTGCCGCGCGCCTGGGGCAGCCAGGGCGTGCGCTTCAGTCCGGAATTCCTCAACGGCGTCAGCCGCCTGATGGCCCTGGCCAACAGCCAGTTGCAGGACGGCGAGAACAGCCGCTTCGAACTGCAGCCGCTGCCGACGCCGGGCCTGTCCGAAATCGTGCTGAGCATAGATGGCCAGGAACTGCGCTACCGCAACGGCCCGCAGCCGTGGCAGCCGTTCAACTGGCCGGGCAGCGCCGGCGAGGGCGGCGCCCGCATCCAGGTGGTGAACTACGCCGGCGCCAGCACCGTGGTGGGCAACCAGCAGGGCCGCATGGGCCTGATGCGTCTGTTGTCCGGCGCCAAGGTCAACCAGGATGGCGCGGAAGGCACGGCGCAACTGACCTGGACCCTGCCCAAGGGCAGCGGCGCCGAAGGCCAGACCGTGCGCTTCAATTTCCGCATGCTGGGCGGCGTGAATCCGCTGCAGCTGAATCGGCTTTACAAACTGACGTTGCCTGAACGCGTGACGTTGTAAGGGAGAAGAACGGCATGGCGTTCAATTTCAAGCGCGCCCAGGAGGTGCCGCCGCAATTCTGCATCTTCGGCAAGCTGCCGCGGCGCGCCGATTTCGTCCGGGTCAATGCCACCCACCCGGCGGCGATGCAACTGGACCAGCTGCTGGCGCAGAGCCTGCAGCGCATGGAAGCGGGCGAGGAAGCCGCGCGGCGCTATCTGGCGATGCCGCCCACCTCGTTCGTCTTGAAGTCGCGCGACCAGCAATGGTTGTCCCTGGGCGTGATCCAGCCCAGCCGCGACGAGGGCGGCCGTCTGTATCCGCTGGTGGCGGCGTCCCTGGTGGCCATCGACGCGGCCTTGCCGCCGACCGCCATCCTGCTGCTGGCCAACGAATTGTTCTTCACCGGGCTGAAGGAACAGCTGGCCAACGCCATCGACAACTCGGTGGAAATGCTGGCCTGCAAGCAGTTCCTGGAGGAGCAGCTGCGCTTCGGCGCTTCGTCGATAGCCGACATCGAGCTGTCGCAGCAGTTGCTGGAAAAGCACCTGGCGGTCACGCCGGCGTCCGCACTGGCGCGCAGCCTCAGCGAGGCCGGCCGCTGCGATATGGAAACGGTGCTGCTGGCTTTTGTGTTCCATCACCGGCTGCTGAAGAAATTCCGCGACAGCCTGCCGGTGCAAGCCTACTTCCTGCCGCTGCCGGCGGTGGAAGGGGAAAACGTGCTGGCCGCCGTGACCTGGCTGGCGCTGTATCACGCCGCGACCGACGGCAACGGCGAGCTGGAGCAGTGTCTGATCCTGCGCCGTCCGGAAGGCCATGTGCTGGCGTTGCTGCCAGCCGGCCTGAACGAGCCCATCGCGGCGCAGTGCTGGGGAGCGGAGCTCGATCCCAAGCACGTGGTGGATGTGAACGACGCCAAGGCGCCGTGGCGCAGCCACCAGTCTTACGCGGAGGCGGCCTATGTGTTGGGCCGCCAGCTGAACGATCCCGGCCTCACGCTGGCGCAATTGCGCGGCGTGCTGGCCAGTCTGTCGCGCAACATCGCGTAGTTTTTTTGAACCTTTTTTGAACATTCTAGAGATGAGCCATGGGTAAAGAGAGCACTCAGAAAAAACTGTCGAGGGTCCGCCCGCCGCGCGTGCAGATCACCTATGACGTCGAGATCGGCGACGCGATCGAAACCAAGGAACTGCCCTTCGTGCTGGGCGTGCTGGGCGACTATTCCGGCCACAGCAAAGACCCGCTGCCGAAGATGAAGGAACGCAAGTTCGTTCAGATCGACCGCGACAACTTCGACGAAGTGCTGAAGGGCATGGCCCCGCGTTTGGCGATGAAAGTCGACAACGCGCTGAAGGACGACGGCAGCCAGCTGGGCGTCGAGCTGAATTTCGAATCGCTGTCCGATTTCGAGCCGCAAAACGTGGTGCGCCAGATCGACCCGCTGAACCAGCTCTTGGAAGCGCGCAGCCGCCTGGCCGACCTGCGCAACAAGCTGTCCGGCAACGACAAGCTGGAAGAGCTGCTGGATGAAGTGGTGCGCGACACCGAGAAACTGCGCCAGATCGGCCAGCAAGCCGGCAAGAAGGAAGGAGGCGAACAGTGAGCGCGGAACTGCAACAACAGGCGGCGCCCGCCGCCGCCGAGGCGACCAGCCTGCTCGACAGCATCATCGAGCAAAGCCGCATCGCCACCAACGAGAGCGAAAAGAGCCACACCCGCGATCTGATCGGCGAACTGGTAGACCAGGTGCTGCAAGGCAGCGTGACCGTCTCGCGCGACCTGTCCGCCAGCATCGACGCCCGCATCGCCGAGATCGACAAGCTGATCTCCGACCAGCTCAACAACGTGATGCACCACCCGGATTTCCAGAAGCTGGAAGCCTCCTGGCGCGGCCTGAACTACCTGATCATGCAGTCCGAAACCGGCACCATGATGAAGATCAAGGTGCTCAACGCGTCCAAGAAGGACCTGGTCAAGGACTTCAAGGCGGCGGCTGAGTTCGACCAGAGCGCGCTGTTCAAGAAAATCTACGAGGAAGAATACGGCACCTTCGGCGGCGCTCCGTACGGCGCGCTGGTGGGCGACTACGAATTCACCCGCCATCCGGAAGACTTCTACCTGCTGGAAGAGCTGTCGCATGTGGCGGCCTCCGCCCACGCGCCGCTGATCACGTCGGCCGATCCGGGCCTGTTTGGCCTGGAAACCTTCGCCGATATCGGCAAGCCGCGCGACCTGGCCAAGATTTTTGACACCGTCGAGTATGCCAAGTGGAAATCATTCCGCGAATCGGAAGACTCCCGGTATGTCGGCATGGTGCTGCCGCACGTCCTGGGCCGCTTGCCGTACGGCCGCGACAACGTGCCGGTGGAGGAATTCGATTTTGAAGAAAACGTCGATGGCAGCAACCACGACAAATACCTGTGGACCAACGCGGCCTATGCCTACGCGGCTCGTCTGACCGACGCCTTCGCCCAGTACGGCTGGCTGGCGGCCATCCGCGGCGTGGAAGGCGGCGGCCTGGTGGAAGGCCTGCCGGCGCACACCTTCAAGACCGACGACGGCGAAGTGGCGCTGAAGTGCCCGACCGAAGTGGCCATCACCGATCGTACCGAGAAGCTGCTGTCCGACTTGGGCTTCATCTCGTTGGTGCACTGCAAGAACACCGACTACGCGGCGTTCTTCGGCGGCCAATCGACGCAGAAGGCCAAGACCTACAACACCGATTCGGCCAACGCCAACGCGCGTCTGTCCACGCAGCTGCCGTACATCTTCGCGGTGTCCCGCATCGCGCATTACATGAAGTCCATCATGCGCGACAAGATCGGCAGCTTCGCCTCGCGTCAGAACGTGCAGGACTACCTGAACACCTGGCTGTCTCAGTACGTGCTGCTGGACGACTCCGCCAGCCAGGAAGCCAAGGCCAAGTACCCGCTGCGCGAAGCGCGCGTGGACGTGGTGGAAGTGCCGGGCAAGCCGGGCGTCTACCGCGCCGCCGCCTTCCTGCGTCCGCACTTCCAGCTGGACGAGTTGACCATTTCCTTGCGTCTGGTCGCCGAGTTGCCGCAACCGGCAGGCTAACGCATTGCTCGCTAGGGGGAGTGGGTTCCCCCGTTTTTTGAACCTTGTAAAGGAGAAGTACTAATGGCTTTTGATGCATTCCTGAAGATCGATGGTATTCCTGGTGAAAGCGGCGACGACAAGCACGTAGACTGGATCGAAATCCAGTCCTTCGCTCACAAGCTGGAACAGCCGGCTCAGGTTTCCGCCAGCACCGCCGGCGGCGCCACTGCCGAACGCGTGAACCACAGCGTGTACGAAATCACCCACTTCCTGGACAAGGCCAGCCCGAAGATCTACGAAGCGTGCTGCACTGGTAAGCACATCAAGGAGATCACCATCGAGCTGTGCCGCGCCGGTGGCGAGAAGGAAAAGTACATGGAAATCAAGATGGAACAAGTCCTGATTTCCAAGGTTGAGCCGCAAGGCACCGCTACCGACACCGGCTTCCCGTCGGAGAAGGTGAGCTTCAGCTACGGCAAGATCAAGTGGACCTACACCCAGCAGAAGCGTGCTGACGGTAAGGGCGCTGGTAACGTCAGCGCCGGTTGGGACCTCACCGCGAACAAGACCATCGCCTAATTCCAGTAATGGAATGACAACCCGCCCGGGCCCGGGCGGGTTTTATGCCTCTACTCAGACCTGTGGGAATATTTGCTATGAAACGTTTGTTGACCGCCTTGTTTGTTTCCGCGTTGTGCGCTGCCTGCGCAACGCCCAAAAAAGCGGAACCGACCCCTAGCCAAGCTGCCCAGGCTGCTGCTGCCGCCAATGATCCCAAAGTGCAGATCGCCAAGCAGGCTGCGGTCAACTACGCCGCCGACGCTACCCTGATCCCGTTTGACAAAATGAGCGCCAAGCTGAGCCCGGTGGGCGAAGCCCAGCTGGATCTGCTGGTGGCCAAAGACCTGAAGAATGCCAAGTCCATTCTGGTGCGTGGCCACTGCTACCGCCGCGACATCGGCAACGCCAAGGCCGCCGCCCAGACCCGCGCCGTCAGCGTGCGCCAGTACCTGGTTGATGCCGGCGTGCCGCCCAGCAAGATCACGATGCGTTACGACACCGAGCGCTCGCTGCATGCCGTGCGCCTGGTTGTGAGCAACTGATTACGGATTCGCCATGAAGCTTCCCGCAGCCATCCGGCCCCGTCAGATGGGGCATGGCTGCAGGGGGGCCGGTTTTTGACTTGTTCCTGATGGATTCACTGTAAAGCCATGGACCTTAGCACCCTCCTTGCCAGCTTCGCCTCCGCCTTCACCCAGGACCGCCGCCAGTTGACGCTGTCCCTCGGCAACGGCAGCATCGCCGCCGAACAGCTGCTGCCGCTGGCACTGGACGGCGAGGAAGGGGTGTCCCGGTCCTACCGCTTCACCGTCACCTGTTTGTCGCCCGACGGCGCCAT
>NZ_JAELTR010000081.1:0-12878 GCF_016428945.1 Chromobacterium sp. ASV23 | reverse complement strand
GTCCGGCTGGAGGGGTGCGACCAGCGCCAGGCGCCGCTGCGTGAAATGGCCGGCGTCGCGCGGTTGGGCGGCGAGCATTACAGCCTGCTGCAGCGAGGCTGGCTGCGCCTGACTGCGGTGCTGGAGCGTGAGGCGGGACTTTGACCCAGCCGCTGCTTGCCGAAGGGCCATTGGCTTATGCAAGCGATGTTTCCATTCCAACCATTTGTTGTCTTGAGGAGCTTCGATGTCAGCCGAACTCAATTTCTCATCCATGGCGCACGGCTTGTCGCTCAGGCCCGTGCGCAGCGGGGACGAGGCCTGCATCAATCGCATCTACCGCAGCGCGCGGCCCGATCTGCTGTTGATAGATGGGGAGGCCGATCTGATCGAGACGGTGCAGCGCCAGCAATTTCAGGTGTTGCAGATGGGAGCCGGGCAGCAGTTTCCCAATGCGATGCACTTCATGGTGGAGAAGGTAGGCAGCGCGGTCGGCGTGGTCATGGTCGACTTCGGGCACAACGAAGTGCGCATCATCTTTCTGGCCATGCTGCCGGAGGCGCGCGGCAAGGGCTACGGCAAAGTGGTGTTGCAAGGTCTGCAGCAAGCGGCGCGGCAGGTGTGTTGTCCGCTGGCCGCCGTGGTGTGGCATAACAACGGCCAGGCTCGCAAGCTGTATCAGTCGCTGGGCTTCGTCCTGGAGGAGCCGGGAGCGATGGCTGATAAGCTGGTGTGGTATCCGCAAACGGAAAGCATCATGGTTGGGGTGTCTGGATAGCCTGAGCCGCGCACGGACAGGGGCATGGTCCGCGCGCGGAGTGCATCTAATTGAACGGCAGTTGAAAGTAGCAATACTGCCGGTCTCGTCCCATGGCGCCGGTGCGGCTGATCCAGACATTTTCCAGGGTGCGCTCTGGCTGGTTTTCCGCAGCCGGCAGCTGCAAGTGGCCTACCGCATCCACCAATGGGGTGGTGCCGACAGCGATCAGCTCCACCACGAAAGGCGTACGCTGCTCGGCCTCCCAGCCGGGCACTTGCGACAGCGGTTTTTGGCGGACCGATTGAATTTGCAGCTCAAGCTCCACTAGCTCCGGCACCCGGAAATGGCAGACCTGGCCGATCAAAGGGACGAAGTCTTCGCTGCAAAGTTGGTTCAGCATCATGCTCTCCTCGGGATATTTTTATCGCAAGGCGGCAGCGGCGCAACCGCCGCCGCCTGTTGCCGCGCTTATTGTCTGGTGGGGAAGATGCCTTGCACCGCGATACAGAAGTTCAGCGCCAGGTACGGGTTCAACACGCTGACCGGGGTCGTGCCGCCGGCGACATCCGTGTTGCCGCTCAGACCCAGGCCCTTGACGGTGACCGGGCTTTCCAGTTGCTGGCTCCAGATGGTGGCCAGGCCGGTACCGCCGCCGGATGCGCCGAGATATGGGTTGCTGGTGCTGGGCGCGCTGGCCGGCGTCGTTGGATTCGGCACCGTTGTGGCTTGGAAGCTGACGTTGACGGCGGAGGTGCCATGGTTGTGAAGGGGCATATTGGCGGTCAACAGCGCGACGGTTTGATGGCCGCCAAAGTTGCCGATGGTGTAGGACGGCAGATTGTAGGTGGGTTGAGCCGGCCCAATGCTGATCGGCATCCGTCCGCACAAATTGGGCAACTGGAAGGTGCTGGGGGGGGTGCCGCCGTAATAATTGCCAATGACGGCATACAGCGCCTGATTCTGGCTGACCTGCAGCGTCTGACCCTGGCATTGCGCCCAGTCAATCGGCGGATAGTCAAAACCAAAGGGGATAATGGTGCCGATATAAGCGTCCACGTTTGCTCCTTCGTCGATGATCCTGTCGGCGGAATTGCCGGCAGGGGAGAAACATCCATCGTTGACATAGGTTTAGCCCATGGGGACGCGAATTCAATCGTCATTGTCATAATTTATGATAAGTAGTTCCACTTAAGCATTTTCAACCACAGTTCAAGGCGTAGCGCAGGACGGATGGAGATTGCGCGGTGGCGGGGGATGCCCCGCGCTTGGGCGTGGATGGAGCCATGTCTAGGGGACGGGCATGCCGTTACTGATGGGGTGGGCTGCTGGGATTGTGGCTTGCGCTTTCCTGTCCGAATTGCCGGCTGCCAGCGCGCTGGCCGGGATTGTCGCGGGGGCGGCGGGGTTGATGTGGCGGGCGATCCCGCGTTGGCGGCCGTACACCGTCTTTCTCTTCGCATTGACGCTGGGGCTGGCTTATGCCGACTGGCGCGCGCAGCAGCGAATGAACCAGGAGCTGGCGGCCGAATGGGCGAAAAAGCCGGTGGAGTTTATCGGCACGGTGCGGGGCTTGCCGGACCCGGGCGAGTTTGGCGTGCGGTTGACGCTGGAGGTGGAGCGCGTGTTGACACCCGGCGCCTCGTTGCCGCCCAAGGTGCAGATATTCGATTACCGAAACCAGGTTTGGCCGCCTGGCAGCCGCTGGAGGCTGTCCGCCCGCTTCAAGCCTCGGCGCGGCAGCGCCAACCCGTTTGGCTTCGATGCGGAACAATGGCTGTGGTCGGAAGGGTTGCTGGCCAGCGGTTCGGCCGGCAAGGAACGGTTTCGCCTGGCGGACCGCGCGGATGCGATGGCATGGGTCGATGGCTGGCGCGCCGCGCAGGTGGGGCGGATCGAGAGCGTGCTGGGCGTCGGGCGAGAGTCGGCGCTGGTGGCCGCGTTGACCGTCGGCGCCCAACAGCGGGTGGCGCGGGAGGACTGGCGCTTGTTCTCCGCCACCGGCCTGACCCATATCGTTTCCATTTCCGGTCTGCATATCACCATGTTGGCCGGTTTGGCCGCCTGGGTGGCTTCTTGGCTGCTGCGGCGCTGGCCCATGTTCAGATCGCCGCGGGTGGCCACGGCGGCGGTCGCCTGGCTGGTGGCGGCGGGCTACGCGCTGCTGGCGGGGTTCTCGGTGCCAACGCAGCGCACTTTGTTCATGCTGCTGGTCGGCGGCGGCTGCCTGTTGCTGCGCCGCCAGCTATCGCCGTTTCAGGCCTGGTGGCTGGCCTTGGCGCTGGTGTTGCTGATCGACCCGTTCGCCGTATTGGCGCCGGGATTGTGGTTGTCGTTTGGCCTGGTCGCCGCCCTGATGTTCGGATCGTGGGCGCGCAGACGACCGGCTGCGGCCTGGCGCGCCGCGCTAGGCGGCCAGTGGTCGGCGGCCGTCGCCAGCCTGGTGCCGTTGGCGGCCTGGTTTGGCGGGTTTCCCCTGGTTTCGCCCTTGGCCAATGCGCTGGCGATTCCCTATGTGTCCCTGCTGTTGACGCCCGTCGCGCTTTTGGCGGTGTTGTTGCCTTGGGATGGTTTGCTGCCCTTGGCTGGATTCTTGGTTCATGGATTTTACTGGGGTGTGGATTGGCTGGCGCGAGGGCCGGCCTGGCATGTTGCCGGCCCGCCATGGCCCTTGCTGGTTTTGGCCGGGATCGGCAGCGTCTGGCTGATTGCGCCGCGTGGCGTGCCGGGCAGGGGTTTGGCCGGCTTCTTGTTGCTGCCCGCGCTGGTTTATCGTCCGGCAGGGCCGGAGGAGGGGGCCTTCCGGGTGACGGTGCTGGATGTCGGGCAGGGGCTGTCCATGCTGGTGCAGACCGCGCAGCATGCGCTGTTGTTCGATACCGGCGCCGGCGATGCCGGGCGGGTGGTGCTGCCGCAGTTGCGCGGCTTGGGGGTGGCATCGCTGGATGCCTTGCTGTTATCGCATCACGATGCGGATCATGACGGCGCGGCGGAAGGCGTGTTGCGGGAGATGCCGGTGCGGCGTTTACTGGCGGGGCAGCCGCAAACGCTGCGCGCCTGGCCGGCCGGGCCTTGCCGGCAGGGCGATGCATGGACCTGGGATGGCGTGCGCTTCGAGGTGCTGGCGCCATTGCCGGATATGCAGCCGACGGAGGACAACGCGCATAGCTGCGTGTTGCGGGTGGCTGGCGCGAAGCATGCGCTGCTGGTCAGCGGCGATGCACCGGCGCTGGTGGAGGAGGCGCTGGTCGCGCATTATGGAGAGCGCTTGCGCAGCACGGTGCTGATTGCAGGCCACCATGGCAGCAGAACCTCAAGCAGCGAGGTTTGGCTGAAGGCGGTCCGACCGCAGTTGGCCGTGGTCAGCGCCGGCTATATGAATCGTTATCGCCATCCGCATCCGACTGTGCTGCATCGTCTGCGGCAGCAGGGCATCGCGCTGCTGCGTACCGATCTGGACGGCGCCTTGACCCTCGAATTGGCGGATGCGGTGGACTGGCAATGCCTTCGCTTGCAGCAGGCTCGCTATTGGCGGGCGCGCGGCGATTGCGCGGCCCAGCCGCTCACGTCTGATTGACCACGGCGATCACGCGGTTGCCGTTGCCTTCGTAGCGCAGGCTGTCGAACGACAGTTTGCGGGCGATCAGGATGCCGCGGCCGTGGCAGGTCATCAGCGAGGCCGGTTCGGCGTTTTGATAGTACGCCCAGTCGAAGCCATCCCCCATGTCCTCTATGGTGAACTGCAGCTGATGGCCTTGGTGGTCGAATTCCAAAGCGACTTGGCGGTCGCTGTATTCCGGGGCCTGCAGCCGGTTTTCCAGTTCATTTTCCCAGGTGCCGGCGGCAATCAGCTGGCTTTTCTCTTCGTAGCTGATGCCCAGGTTGCCGTGCTCGATGGCGTTGACCAGCAGCTCGAACAGGCCGGTGGCCACGCGTTCCGGCTGGCGGCTGGTTTTGGCCAGCAAGGCGGTGATCGCCTGCGCTTCGCGGTGGGTGCGGCAGCGGAAGCGGGCGCTTTGCAGATGGCGCAGCGCATCGACATGCAGATTGGCCAGCTCGCGGAAATGCGCGTAGCGGTCCCAGTGGCCCACCGCCGCGCCGACGATGGCCAGCAGCATGTCGCGCGAGAACGGCTTGGTCAGATAGTAGAACGCGCCGGCCGCCAAGCCTTCCTGCACGCTGGAGGCGGCGCCCATCGCCGTTTGCATGATGACGGGCAGAAACTCCAGCCTGGGCTCGGCCTTGATCTTCTTGAGCACGTCGAAACCGCTCATGCCCGGCATCATCTTGTCCAGCAGGATGGTGGAGAATTGTTCGCCGTCGCGTTGCAGGATGTCCCAGGCCACCTCGCCGTTTTCCGCCAACTGGGTTTCGTAGCCGGCATCCTGCAGCAGCTCGGACATCAACTCAAGGTTGAACGGCTCGTCGTCAACGAGCAAGAGTTTATGAGGCATCAGGGAGTCCCTCCTCTAGGTTCCGCTGAAACTGCTGCGGGATGCAGAATGTAAATACGGCGCCGCCATCCGGCCGATTCTGCGCGCGGATCTGTCCGTGATGGGCATGGATGATCTCACGGCTTATCGCCAGCCCCAGCCCGGTGCCGCCGGCGCCGGTCTTGGTGGTGCTGCTCTGGATGAACTTGTCGAATATGGTTTCCAGTTCCTTTTCCGGAATGCCCGGACCGGCATCTTCTACACTGACAATGGCCCATTCCCGGCCTTCCTGCTCGATCAATTTGGCGCGCACATGAATATCGGCTCCAACCGGACTGAATTTGACGGCGTTGGACAGCAGGTTGCGTATCACTTGGCCGATACGGAAGGGGTCGATGTCGGCGACCAGCAACTCGGGAACGCACTCCAGCTGCAGACGGATCTGGCTGCGGCTGGCCAGCGGGGTGATTTCATCGCAGGCGTCGCGCAAGCACTGGCTGAGATTGTTGCGGCTGATCGAATAGTCCATGCGGCCGACTTCCATCTTGGCCATGTCCAACAAGTCGTTCAGCAGCGTCAGCAGGCGGTTGCCGCTGGCATTGATGCGGCCGAAGTACTGTTCCAGCTTGCCATCGTCCAGGCTGCGCGCGCGCAGTTGCCCCATTTCGGTGAAGCCGAGGATGGCGTGCAGCGGCGTGCGCAGCTCATGCGACATATTGGCGAGGAATTCGGTCTTGGCGCGGCTGGTTTCCTCGGCCAGCACCTTGGCGCGCCGCAGCGTGTCTTCCACCGAGCGCTGCGCCGAAATGTCCTGGTACACCCAGATGGTGCCGAGCTTGGGCACCGATGGATTAACCGCCTTGCCGTGCAGCCGGCACCAGAACAGCTTGCCCTTGCCGGTGCGCAGCCGCACTTCGATCTGCACCACCTTGCCGTCGTTGAGCAGGCTGTACAGCGCCTTGCCAGTACGCTCCCATTGATCCGGATTTTCAAAATAGGGCAGGGTAGGCTGGCCGATCACGTTGCGGCCCTGCTGCTGAAACAGCTCCAGAAAGGCGTTGTTGACCTGGCGCAGGTGGCGATCGACGATATAGGCCATCGCCAGCGGGCTGGCGTCCAGCAGCGCCGATAGTTGCCGGCTCTGCACTTCCACCTGTTCGGCCAGGCTGTTTTTCAGGCGGATCAGCGCTTCTTCCTGCTGCTTGCGCACCGTGATGTCGCGGCAGACGGTGACATAGAACCAGTCGTCCGGCATCACCACGCGGCTTAGCGATAATTCAACGGGCAGCAACTGGCCATCGCTGCGCAGCAGGCTGGCCTCGAATGGCCGGCCCTCGTGCTCCAGGGCGGTTTGTTCGAAGCTTTGGTTGGGATTGTGGCTGTACAACTCCGGAAACAGCACGCCTACCGGCAGGTGCTCCAGCGAGGTCGCGCTCTGATCCACTAGGCCGGCCGCCGCTGGGTTGGCCTGCAGGATGTGCCCGCCGCGGTCGATCAGAATGATTGCGTCCGAGCTGGCTTGCAGAATGGCGCGCTGGCGCGCCTCGCTCTGCGCCAGCGCCTGTTCCGACTGGACGCGGTCATTGATTTGCTCGTTCAGGCTGCGCGTGTTCTGCTCCAGCTGTTGCTGCTGTAGCTGCAACTGGCCATGCAAGCGCTGGTTCTGCCGCAGTTGGCGCTGCTGCAGCAACAGCAGCAGCGCCAGGATGCCGGCGGAGGAGCCCAGCATGGTCCAGGCGGAGGGCGGCAGCATCGGGTGAATCGGCTCAAGCGCGTAAGCGCCCAGCAACAGCTCGTTGCCGCCCACCGTGCTGCGCCGCGAGAAGCTCGGCGCATCGGAAGGAATGGCCTTGCCTGGTTGCGAGTCCAGCAGGGGAATGTCCGGCTGATTCTTGCTCCAGACCAGCAGCCGCACATGGTGCAAGGGGTTGTCGGCGACCAAGGCGTCGCCCATGGGCTGAGTCAGCCGCTCCTGGCGCAGATTCAGCAGCAGCAGCGTGTGGTCGTCGCCCAGCCGCGTGACGATATCCAGCCGATGGCTGCCGGAACCGGCGCCCTGGCTGGGAAGCAGCATGGGCAGATCGCTGCGGCGCGCCAAATCGAGCAGCCACTTGGTATCGCCCTGGTGGCTCAGGTCCAGGCCTTGCGGCAAGGCGTTGGCATCGTCCGGCAGATAACTGGCCACCGGGTAATACTGCATTTGCGCCGGACTGGGCACCAGGTGTTGGTTTTGCAGATAGCGTATGCCGGTGGCGATGCGGTTCTCAAAGGCCTCGCGCTGATTCTGTTCCACCAAGACCACGGTGCCGATGCCGGCAAACGCGCTATCGTCGCGCGCGACGCGGCGGGCAAGTTGCTGAAAGGCATGCGCCGGGTCGCCGTTTATCAGTTGTTGCGCCATGATGCGCGAGTGTTCCAGCGCATCGCCCAGCTGCAGCACCACCAGGCCGGTGGCCAGCGAGCCCCAGTGCTGCTGTTGCTGTTGACGCTCGTTGCGGTCGTGCTCCAGCAGCAGCCAGTATTCAGTCAGCAGCAGCGCCGCGCTTAGCGCGATGCCCAGCAGCAGCGTGGAGAGGCGGTTCAACCGCGGCATATTAGCCCCGTCAGCGTTCGCTTAGTTCTTGATACAGCGCCTCGAATTCGCGCGACAGTTTGTGGCGCGGGTCCAGGAAGATCATGGGGCGCGCGGCCTGGTGCGATTCGCGGATTTTGACCGAGGCCGACAGCGGGGAGGCCAGCACCGGCAGGCCTTCGGCTTTCAATTCGTCCACTAGTTTGACCGGCAGGCTGGCGCGCGGCTGGAACTGGTTGACCACGATGCCTTCGATGAACAGCGCCGGGTTGTGATCGGCGCGGATCTCGTCGGCGCTGGCTTTCAGATTGTACAGGGCGTGGCGGGAGAAGGCGTCGCAGTCGAACGGGATCAGGCAGCGATCCGCCGCGATCAGCGCGGAGCGGGTGTAGAAGTTCAGCGCCGGCGGGGTGTCGATCCAGATTTCGTCGTAATGCGGCGCCAACAGGTCCAGCGCTTCCTTCAGCTTGAACATCTTGTAGCGCGATTCCAGCTTGCCCATCAGCTCGGCCAGCTCCGGGTGCGAGGCCAGCAGCGACAGGCCGCTGATGGCGGTGCCGCGGACGAATTCATGCGGCTCCTTGCCGAACAGCGAGATATTGAGCATCTGCTGGAACAGGTCGGCCACGCTGGGGGAGCCGACCGCCGCGGCTTCTCCCAGCAAGTACTGGCTGGCGTTGCCTTGCGGATCGAGGTCGATCAGCAGCACGCGGCGCCCCTGGCTGGCCGCCACCGCGGCCAGGTTGACGGCGATGGTGGACTTGCCCACGCCGCCTTTCTGATTGAATACCACGCGTCGGATGGTCATGACTGACTCCTGTTGATAGCGGTGCGGCGACAGGCTCAGAAGCCGGGCTGCCCTTTGCAGACCAGCAGCATTTGTTGATAACTGGCGGAATTCTGCACAACCGGCATGGATTTTATCTGTGCGTCATTATAGGTGAAGCTGGCGATCTGCCGGCCGTTTTCATCGAACAAGGTCATGTCCAGCAAGCGGAAGGTATGTTGCGAGCAATCGATCTGCCAGGTGTTCAGCGATACCTTGTGCCGAGGCGTGGTCAGGAAGTTTTCTTTTTTCAGATTAAAGATGGTCTTGCGGTCGCGGAAGGTCGCCAGCGCGCCCTGGCGCTTGATCGACAGCAAGTCCAGCTCATTGAGGATGTTGCCATTGGGCGAAACGCCCAGGTTCTGCCAATCGGCGCTGGCCGGCTGCGTGGCGGGCGCGGCCGGCTTGGCCGCCGTCTGGGACGCCGTGGTGGACTGCTGCGGCGTGGCGGCGCAGCCGGCCAGCAGCATCAGGGCAAGCAGGGAGGCGATTTGGGTACGCATATCAGGGTCTCCGGAATTTCCCGCAAGTGTCGCATGGCGGAGGGGCGGCGGGGAACCGCCGCTGCGATGCGGCAGAAATTTTCAAAAATTTTGGAACTTAACTCGGGCAGGGGGAGTCTTTCACAGTGCGAGAGCATTTTTCCTCTTCGTTTCACATTGTCTCCATCCAACTTATGGCCGCCTCCCCGGGCGGCCACTTTTTTTGCCTATCGTCCCCCGCGGCGGATGCTTGCCGTACAATACCGCTTTTCCCGCAAGGCGTTTCTTCCGGCATGCACGACGCAGTCTCCATCCTTAATCATATTTTCGGCTATCCGGAATTCCGGGGCCAGCAGCTGGAGATCGTCGATCAGGTGGCGCAGGGCGGCCATGCCCTGGTGTTGATGCCCACCGGCGGCGGCAAGAGCCTTTGCTATCAAATCCCGGCGCTGCTGCGCGACGGCGTGGCCATCGTGGTGTCGCCGCTGATCGCGCTGATGCAGGACCAAGTGGCCACGCTGCAGGAACTGGGCGTGGCGGCGGCCTGCCTGAATTCCGCCACCGGGCCGGACGAGGCGCGCGACATCGCCCGCCAGGCGCGCGCCGGCACGCTGGACCTGCTGTATGTGGCGCCGGAGCGGCTGTTGACGCCGCGCTTTCTCGAGTTCCTGTCCCAGCTGAAGATCGCGCTGTTCGCCATCGACGAGGCGCATTGCGTCAGCCACTGGGGCCATGATTTCCGGCCGGAGTACCAGCAACTGGGCCTGCTGGCCGAACGTTTCCCCCAGGTGCCGCGCATTGCGCTGACCGCCACCGCCGACGAGCAGACCCGGCTCGACATCATCCATTACTTGAAGCTGGCCGAGGCGCGGGTGTTTCTGTCCAGCTTCGACCGGCCCAATCTGTTCTATCAGGTGGTGGAAAAGCACAACGCCAAAAAGCAGTTGCTGGACTTCATCCGCCATGAGCATCAGGGCGCTACCGGCATCGTCTATTGCCTGTCGCGCAAGCGGGTGGAGGATACCGCGCAGTGGCTGCGCGAAAACGGCATCGAGGCGCTGGCCTACCATGCCGGCATGAGCCATGCCGAGCGCGAGGCCAACCAGCGGCTGTTCCTGCGCGAGGACGGCATCGTGATGGTGGCCACCGTCGCCTTCGGCATGGGCATCGACAAGCCGGACGTGCGCTTCGTCGCGCATATCGACATGCCGAAAAGCCCGGAAAACTTCTACCAGGAATCCGGCCGCGCCGGCCGCGATGGCCTGCCGTCGGCCAGCTGGCTGTGCTACGGCCTGAACGACGTGGTGCAGCTGCGGCAGATGATAGAAGGCGGCGAGATGGCCGAGCTGCAAAAACAAGTGGAGCTATCCAAGCTCGATGCGATGCTGGCCTTCTGCGAGACCGCCGGCTGCCGCCGCCAGCACATCCTGGCCCACTTTGGCGAACAAAGCCGCCCCTGCGGCCACTGCGACAACTGTCTGCATCCGCCTATCACTTACGACGCCACCGAATCGGTGCGCAAGTTGCTGTCCTGCATCTATAGAGTGGGTCAGCGCTTCCCCACCGGGCACGTCATCGACGTGCTGCTGGGTCGGCAGAATGCCAGCATCAGCCATCACCGCCACGATCAGCTCAGCACCTATGGCATAGGCAAGGACATGAACCAGCGTTGGTGGCGCTCCATTGTTCGCCAATTGGTGGCGCGCCAGCTGGTGCAGGTGGACATCGCCCGCGGCCAGTCCCTGGTGCTGACCGATGCTTGCCGGCCGCTGCTGAAGGGCGAGCAAACCATCTATCTGCGGCCGCTGGCCGATGAGAAGAAGTCGCGCGGCAGCGGCGCGGCCGACCGCTGGCTGCGCACCGAACGCGAGGAGCGGCTATGGCAGGCGCTGCGTCGTTGGCGCCGCCAAGTGGCCGACGAACACAATGTGCCGGCCTATGCCGTCTTCTCCGACCGCACCTTGCGGGATCTGGTGGAGAAGCGCCCTGATAGCTTGGCCGGTTTGCAACGCATCTATGGATTGGGCGAACTGAAACTGGCCCGCTATGGCGACGCGCTGCTGGATTGCCTGCGCGCGGCGCAGGACTAAAGCCCAAGCGGCGCTGGACGTTTTGTTACGCCATGCGTGACCACATTCTTATACAATTGGTCGCATATTTGTAAATTCGGAGAATTCCATGGCAGTGAATCTGAATCCGCCGCAAGCCGGCCAGTTGCCGGCGATTGCCGGCGTCGAGCTGCTGGTGGCCGAAGCCGGCATCAAGACTCCGGGACGCAAGGATGTGCTGGTGGTCCGTCTGGACAAGGGCAACACCGTGGCCGGCGTGTTCACCCGCAACCGATTCTGCGCGGCGCCGGTGCGGCTGTGCCAGCAGCATCTGGCCGCAGGAGTGCAGATTCGCGCGCTGGTAGTGAACACCGGCAATGCCAACGCCGGCACCGGCGTGGATGGCCACAACCGCGCGCTGGCTGTCTGTCAGGCGGTAGCGGAACAAAACCAGCTGCAAGTGGAGCAGGTGTTGCCGTTCTCCACCGGCGTCATCCTGGAGCCGCTGCCGGCCGACAAGATCATCCAGGCGTTGCCGACGCTGCGCCAGGCCGACTGGGCCGAGGCCGCCCAGTCCATCATGACCACCGATACCATCGCCAAGGCGGCCAGCCGCACGCTGGAAATCGACGGCAAGAAAGTCTCCATCACCGGCATCGCCAAGGGATCGGGCATGATCCATCCGAATATGGCCACCATGCTGGGTTTCGTGGCCACCGATGCCGCCGTCACCCGCCCGCTGTTGAATCAACTGGTCAAGGAAGTGGCGGACCAGTCCTTTAATAGCATTACCGTCGATGGCGACACCTCTACCAACGACAGCTTCATTCTGATTTCCACTGGCAAGAGCGAAGCTGCGCTGATCGACTCCGTCGAACAGCCGGCCTACCTGCAGTTGAAACAGGCGCTGCTGGAGGTGGCCATCGAACTGGCGCAGGCCATCGTGCGCGATGGCGAGGGCGCCACCAAGTTCATCACCGTCGAAGTCAACGGCGGCCGCTCGGTGGCCGAGTGCAAGGATGTGGCCTACGCCATCGCCCGCTCGCCGTTGGTGAAGACGGCCTTCTTCGCATCGGACCCGAATCTGGGCCGTCTGCTGGCGGCCATCGGCTATGCCGGCGTGGCGGATCTCGACGTCGATCGACTGTCTCTCTATCTAGATGATGTGCTGGTGGCCTGCGACGGTGGCCGCCATCCGGACTACCGCGAGGAACAGGGCCAGGCGGTGATGAACCAGAGCGAGATCACCGTGCGTGTCGAGTTGGGACGCGGCGCGGCCTGCGCCAAGGTGTGGACCTGCGACTTCTCCTATGAGTATGTCCGCATCAATGCCGACTACCGCAGCTGATCTCTCTATATAGATAAGTTGCAAAACCGGCTATCTGTGCAAAAAGCTCCCTTCCGAGGGAGCTTTTTGCATTTCAAGCCATAAGCACACACGGTCTGCCGGCCCTTTCTAAGGACGGTCCTGACGGGAAATAAATAATTTCATATTCATATATTGTTGCTTATCAGTCGTTTGCGCGACATCTCGTAAAAAACCTGCATTTTTCTCAAAAAACCTGTTGACCGAGGGGGAGAGCGCAGGTATAGTTCGTCTCCTCAGCTGACGCAGCGAACGAAGCCAGCCGAACGAAACAGGTTCCGGCAGCGATCGCAGCGAAGGCACTGCTCTTTAACAGAACGAATAACCG
Source organism: Chromobacterium sp. ASV23 (assembly GCF_016428945.1). NCBI lineage: Bacteria > Pseudomonadati > Pseudomonadota > Betaproteobacteria > Neisseriales > Chromobacteriaceae > Chromobacterium > Chromobacterium sp. ASV23. Next base: position 87 of record NZ_JAELTR010000081.1, on the reverse strand, counting down.
ATAGGTGTAAGTGCTTGGCGAAAGCCAAATACTTGCACTGCAAGAGATAGGAAATACCAGTTATTTCTTTGAACTTGCGTGCCAGAA
>NZ_JAELTR010000080.1:0-13454 GCF_016428945.1 Chromobacterium sp. ASV23 | reverse complement strand
TGCGCGCGTTGGACGGCTGGTAATTGGCCTGGATGCGGTGCAGCTTCAATTCGTCGAAAGCGAAGCGTATCGCCGCCTGCAGCGCCTCGCGCATCAGGCCCTGGCCTTCGCAGGCATGGTCTATGCCGTAGCCCAGGTGGCAGGCCTGGAACACGCCGCGCACGATATTGCTGAAGCCCACGGTGCCGATGATGCGTTCCGGTTCGCCCTGCAGGGTCAGCAGGAAGCGGGCGCTATGGCCTTCTGCCCAGCCGCGGGCTGCCTGGCGCATCTGCATGGCCCAATAGGCTTCGGTATAGAACTGTGGCCCTGGCGTAGGATTCCATGGCTCCAAGTGGGCGCGGTTCCGGCTGTGGTAGTCCAGCGCGGCCGCCGTCAGGTCCGAGTGGGCCGGCAGCAGTTTCAGGCGCGCGGTGTCGAGTGTCGGTTGAATCAGGCTCATGGCGTTGCGGCGGTATGACAGGCAGTAGATAGTAGTCGCAAGCAGGCCTGATGCTCAAGGCATGCCGCCGACCCGGGGCCGGCGGCATGGGGGACTCAGCCGGTCAGCCTCTCCAGCGCCTCGCGGTATTTGGCGGCGGTTTTCTCGCGCACGTCCAGCGGCACGGCCGGGGCTGGGGCCTGCTTGTTCCAGCCGGAGGCCTCCAGCCAGTCGCGGACAAACTGCTTGTCGAAGGACGGCGGGTTGCTGCCCGGCTGGTAGCTGTCGGCGGGCCAGAAGCGGCTGGAGTCCGGCGTCAGCGCCTCGTCCATCAACGTCAGCACGCCGTTTTCGTCCAGGCCGAACTCGAACTTGGTGTCGCAGATGATGATGCCGCGCGTGGCCGCGTATTCGGCCGCCGTCTTGTACAGCAGGATGGCGGTGTCGCGCACCTTGGCGGCCAGCTCGGAGCCGACGATGGCCTCGCACTGGGCGAAGCTGATGTTCTCGTCGTGGTCGCCCACCGCCGCCTTGGTGGACGGGGTGAAAATGGGCTCGGGCAGTTGGTCCGCTTCCTTCAGGCCGGCCGGCAGGGCCACGCCGCAGATGGAGCCGGACTGCTGGTATTCCTTCCAGCCGGAGCCGGCCAGGTAGCCGCGCACCACGGCCTCGATCGGCACCGCCTTCAAGCGCTTGGCCACCACGGCGCGGCCTTGCACCTGCGGCAGGTCTGCCGCGGCCACCACGTCTTCCGGCTGGTCGCCGGTCAGATGGTTCGGCACCACGTCCTTCAGTTTTTCAAACCAGAAGTTGGAGATGGCGGTCAGAATCTGGCCCTTGGCCGGGATCGGGTCGTCCAGGATCACGTCGAAGGCGGACAGCCGGTCGGTGGCGATCATCAGCATGCGCGCCTCGTCGATCTCGTACAGATCGCGCACCTTGCCGGAGTAGATCTTCTTCAGGCTGGTCAGATTGGTGGTGTTCAGTCCGGTCATCATGCTTCCTTGAAATGCAAAAGGGCGATGCCTGATGGCATCGCCCGATGAATTACAGCGTATCTTTCAACGCCCTGGCCTGCTCCAGCGCCTCGTCGGCGCTGGCGGCCATCACGTTGAAGTGGCCCATCTTGCGGCCGGGCCGCGCCGTTTTCTTGCCATACAGGTGCAACTGGGCATTCGGCGCTTCGGCTAGCACGTCCCAGTTCGGTTCGCCGCCGTTCTCTTTCCAGACGTCGCCCAGCAGGTTCACCATCACCACCGGGCTGAGCAGGTCGGTCTTGCCCGGAAGCAGGCCGCATAGGGCGCGCACTTGCTGCTGGAATTGGTCGGTCAGGCAGGCGGTGAGGGTGTAGTGGCCGGAGTTGTGCGGACGCGGGGCGATCTCGTTGACCACCAGGCTGTCGTCGGCCAGCACGAAGAATTCCACCGCCAGCACGCCCACATAGTCCAGCGCGTCGGCCAGTTTTTTGGCCATGCCCTGCGCCTGCGCGGCCAGCGCCGGGGCGATGCGCGCCGGCACGATGGATTCGTCCAGGATGCCGTCTTTGTGGATGTTTTCCGCCACTGGGAACACCGCGCTTTGCGCCGCGCTGACGCGGGTGACGATGGCCGAGACCTCCAGCTTCAGGTCCAGCATTTTTTCCAGCACGCAGGCCTGGCCGCCCAGGTTGGCGTAGGCCGCGCGCGCTTCGGCGGCGGTTTTGACCCGCACCTGGCCCTTGCCGTCGTAGCCCAGGCGGGCGGTTTTCAGGATGCCTGGCAGGTAGGGCGCCAGGTCCACCTGGATGTCTTCGACGCTTTCGATCGCCAGGTACGGCGCCGTCGGCAGGCCGGCCTTGTTGATCCAGCTTTTTTCGACAATGCGGTCCTGGGCGATGGCCACGCAGTCGCCGGACGGCGAGACGCGTGTGGTCTTGGCCAGCTCGCGCATGGCGTCGGCGTTGACGTTCTCGAATTCCGTGGTCACGGCGGCGCAGCTTTGCGCCAGCTCGCGCAGCGCGGCCGGGTCGTTGTACGGCGCGCGGATGTGGCGATCGGCGAAGGCCGCGGCGGGCGCGTTCTCGTCCGGGTCCAGCACGGTGACGCGGTAGCCCATGGTCTTGGCGGCCACGGCGAACATGCGGCCGAGCTGGCCGCCGCCGAGGATGCCCAGCATGGCTGGCGGCAGGATGGCGGCCATTATTCGATCTCCGGCAGCGTCATCGCCAGTACGGTTTGTTCCTGTTCCTGGCGGAAGGCCACCAGCTTCTCGGCCAGTTCCGGACGCGTCGTCGCCAGCATGGCCACGGCGAACAGCGCGGCGTTGGCGGCGCCGGCCTCGCCGATGGCGAAGGTGGCGACCGGGATGCCCTTGGGCATTTGCACGATGGACAGCAGCGAGTCCTCGCCGCGCAGATATTTGGACGGCACCGGCACGCCCAGCACCGGCACATGGGTCTTGGCGGCCAGCATGCCCGGCAGGTGGGCGGCGCCGCCGGCCCCGGCGATGATGGCTTTCAGTCCGCGCTGGGCGGCTTGTTCGGCGTACTGGAACAGCAGGTCCGGGGTGCGGTGGGCGGAGACGACGCGGGTTTCGCAGGCGACGCCGAAGTGTTTCAGCATGCGCGCGGCGTGCTGCATCACTTCCCAGTCGCTATTGCTACCCATCACGATGCCGACTTCAATCATGGCGGTGCTGCTCGCGGATGGTGAACGAAGACCGCGATTTTAACCGACAGCGAGGCTTACTCGGAATGGTTTTTTATTTTCATATCAAGACAGTTAGCGCGCGAAGCGCGCCGTCATCCGTCCATTCACGCGAGCTTCGGGTAGCTGAACAGCAGCAGGTGCAAGGTGTTGAAGCCTAGGTGGGCCAACACGGCCAGCCATAACTGGCGGCGGGCGGCATAGAGCAGGCCGTAGCCTATGCCGGCCAGGGTCGCCAGGCCCACCCAGGCCCAGCCTCCGGCCAGATGCGCCAGGCCAAACAGCAGCGACGCCGCCAGCAGCGCGGCGAAAGGCTCGGTGCGCAGCTCCAGCCAACGCTGGATGCCGCCGCGGAAGAAGGCCTCTTCCACCAGCGAAACCAGGAAGCAATTGGCCAGCAACCAGGGCAGGAGCCAGGCCGGCCACTTCAGGGAAAAACCGATGATGCCGCTGACGGCGGCGATGCCCAGCGTCAGCAGCAGCGCCAGCGCGCCCACCAGCGCCGCCGGCCAGCCCAATTGCCTGTCCGGCAGCGGCGCGGTGGAGAGGCCCAGCAGCAACATCAGCCCGGCCAGACCCTTGTCGTAGCTCCAGAACAGCCGGTACGGCGCGCTGTCCGCGCTGGCCTTGCCTTGCCACAGCAGAGGGTTGTCGAAGCCGGGCAGCGCGTGTAGCGCCAGCGCCAACAGCAACGCGATCCACACCACGGTCAGCTCAGGACGCGGGCGTTTGAGCTGCGCCAGCGTCAGGCCGGCGGCGGCGGCGGCGAAGACCACGCCCAGCGGCTGCAGCACGCCGGCCGCCAGCGCCAACAGGGCGCTGCAGGCCAGAGCGATCCAGGCGGGCGGTTGCCGGCGCAGGCTGGCGGACAGCAGGCCAAGCGCAAGCAGCGCGAAGGCGGCCAGCGGCAGAGGGGGCGGCAGGAACATGTCGGCTCCGGAAAACAGTGGATAAGCGAGGGATGATAACGGTTGGCGGCCGCCGGGCCAAACCGCCGCGCCTCATCCGCTGGCGTGGAGAACGATGCCGCTGCGTGCCGCTGGCAACTGTTTCAGCGCGCCACGACGACGATGTCGCCCAGATGATAGGTGCCGGTGCGGTTGACCTGGCAGAACACTTTGGCTTGCACGGTGATGGTCTTGCCCCTGTAGCGGCCCATGTCTTCCTGGCTCAGCGCCAGGCTGGTTTTATCCTGCAGGCCGCAATCGGCACCGTCGTCGAAGCGCATCGGCTTGGCCAGTTTCAGGTGATAGGCCTTGAATAGCGTGCCTTCCGCCTTGTCGCCGGAGGTGAGCGGGCCGATCACAATGCCTTGCAGCGTGATCGGCGTTTCGCCGTCGTCGCGCACGGGGATGGGACGGGCAAGGCAGACTGTGGCGACAGCCAGCAGGCCCCATGCCGCCAGGCCGCGAGGGAGGTGGGTTTTCATCATGTGGGTATCGTGTTCAAAAACGGAAGAAGGGATGCCGATCCGAGCCGCATCCCGGTTTTATTCGTTTTCAGGTGCGGCGCCGCAGCCCGATGCGCCCTGCCAGGCGATTGTTTTGGCGCGGCGGCCTAATACAAGGCGGGACCTCGCCTAGGCAGAGATCCCGCTTTGAAAAACGTCCGGCGATTATGTCTTTCGCATCGCCGGCGGTCAATGGGCGGCACGTCGGCCTGTCATGAGCGGCGCATGCATTGCCGGATGCGCGGCCACAGCGCGCCGCAGGCGGTGGCGACAATGCCGATTTGCGCCAGCATCGCGCCCAGGCCGAAGCCGGGCGGCATCTCGCCGGAATTTGGCGTGGCCGGTTCGGCCAGCAGCATCAACAGCGCGCTGCCGGCAAGCAGCAGCGCGCAAGCCAGCCAATATAAACGGCAAGTGCGCCAAGCCTGGCGCAGCGCGTGCAACAGCGCGGCGAAATACAGCGCCAGCAAGGCAATCAGGGGAATCGACTCGGACATGCGACAGGGCCACGATCAGGGTGGTAACCCGATTTTAGGCCGCGCGCGGCGGCGTTAAGTTCACCGCCCTGAGGCGCGGATAACAATCAACAGCCCTTGGCGCATGCTGCTCAGTGTCCCGCCAGCGCATCCAGCACCTTGCTCGACAAGGCAGACGGCTGCGCGGTGACGCGCAGCAGATGGCGCAGCGCCGGGTGCGGCGGCCGGTGCACGGCGATGCCGTCGGCCAGCAGCCGGCGTTGGATGTCCTCGGCGGCGGCGGCGTTGGGATAGAGCACGGCGACGAAATTGGTGTGCGACGGCAGCACGGTCAGGTCGCGCGCGCGCAGCGCGGCGTCGAGCTTGTCGCGCAGCTGCAGCGTGGCCTGCACCAGCTGGCGCGAGTAGTCCGGATCGTCCAGCACCAGCCGCGCGGCGTGCTGGGCCAGGCCGGACAGCGCGTATTGCGGGCGAATCTGGTCGGCCTTGGCGATGATGTCGGCCGGCGCCAGCGCGAAGCCGACGCGCAGGCCGGCCAGGCCGTAGGCCTTGGACAAGGTGCGCAGCCGCAGCGTGTTGGGCAGCGCGCCGGCCGGCGGCGCGTCTTGCGGCTCGGTGCAGAAATCGACGTAGGCTTCGTCCAGAATCAGCAGCGTGCTCGATGGCAGCTGCTGGCGCAGCGCCTGGATATCGGCGGCGGACCAGTAGTGGCCGGTGGGATTGTCCGGGTTGGCCAGATACAGCGCCACGGCGCGCTCGGCCTGCGCCACTTCGCACAGCCGCGCCAAGTCGGGCCGCAGGCCGATGCCATGTGGGCGATACGGCACTTCCAGGATGCGCGCGCCTACGCCTTCGGCGAAGTAGCGGAAGGCGGGGTAGGTGCCGGCGCTGCACACCACGGCGTCCCCGGCATTGCAGCGCAAGCGCAGCGCCAGCAGGATCAGGCTGTCCGCGCCGCTATCGAATAGCACCTGGCTGGGTTCGACGCCGTGCAACTGCGCCGCGCGCTCGCGCAAGGCCAGCGCGTACGGGTCTGGATAGAGCCTGGCCAATTCGGCCAGCGCCTCCCCCCATTGCGCCAGCAGCGGGGAATCGGCGCGGGCCAGGCTTTCGTTGGCGCCCAGCCGATTGACCACCTTGTGGCCCAGCGCCGCTTCCAGCTTGGCGATGCCGGGAAACGGATTGACGATGGTGTGGTGTTCCAGATGGCGCGCGTAATGTGGCATGACAATTCCTGGCATTCCAGTTGATTGGGCCATTCTAGGCCAAGAGTCTGTTCAGACAAGCCACCATCTGGAAATATCCTTATGCCAAAGGAATTATTGGGCGGCGGAGGCGGCGGGTTTGGCTGCGACGGGCGCCGACGCGGCCGGTTTGGGCGGAGCCGGCTCATGGTGAGCGGCCGGCGCCTTGGGCAGGACCAGCGGGCCCTTGTAGCCGCAAGCGACCAGGAATAGAGACAAACTTGCGCAAGCGAGCAGGGTACGCATACTGGCAATGATCCGTTATGGCAAAATCAGCATACTAGCAAAACCCCGCCGCGCCGTGTTGTCCCCGGGCGGCGCCATCAGGAAGCCATCATGACCGAAAGCGAATTTCTGCAATTGAGCGACGCCATTTTCGACCGCATCGAACAGGCGCTGGACGATCACGAGCTGGATGTCGATACCTTGCGCCAGGGCAATGTGCTGGAGATCGAGTTCGACAGCGGCGAGAAAGTCATCGTCAATCGCCACGCTTCCAATCAGGAGATGTGGATCGCCGCCAAGAGCGGCGGCTACCATTTCGCGCGCCAGGGCGAAGCCTGGATCGCCGGCCGCGACGGCTCGGAATTCTTTTCCACGCTGGCCGAGGCGATCCGCGCCGGCAGCGGCGAGGGGTTCAGTTTCGACGACTGACTCCGCGCGATGGAGGAGGCCAAGCAGCGGCAGGATGGATAAGCGGAAATCATGGATTTACAAATTGTTTACATTTGTTAATGTCCAGATAAGAACTTGATCTGACGCAGGTAAATCCGCCATCCCCAGTATCAATATTCGAGCAAAACGATTTTCTAATATTTGTTTGAATGAGGACTGGACCATGCTCTCCCCAACCGCGACTATCAATGTCGGCAACACCGGCTTCATGCTGCTGTGCGCCAGCCTGGTCATGCTGATGACCCCTGGCCTGGCTTTCTTCTACGGCGGCCTGGTGGGCCGCAAGAATGTGCTGACCATCATGGCCCAGAGCTTCATGTCTCTGGGCTGGACCACGGTGCTGTGGTTCGCCTTCGGCTATTCGATGTGCTTCGGCCCCAGCTGGCACGGCATCATCGGCGACCCTACCTACTACGCCTTCATGCGCGGCATTACGCTGAACAGCATGTACGCCGGCAACGACGCCGGCATTCCGTTGATCGTGCATGTGGCCTACCAGATGATGTTCGCCATCATCACGCCGGCGCTGATCACCGGCGCCTTCGCCAACCGGGTGACGGTGAAAGCCTACTTCCTGTTCCTGACCGGCTGGCTGGTGCTGGTCTACTTCCCCTTCGTCCACATGGTGTGGAGCCCGGACGGCCTGCTGGCCAAGTGGGGCGTGCTGGACTTCGCCGGCGGCATCGTGGTGCACAACACCGCCGGTTTCGCCGCGCTGGCGTCCATCCTGTATGTCGGCCGCCGTTCCCTGGTGGAGAACAAGCCGCATAATGTGCCGCTGATCGCGCTGGGCACCGGCCTGTTGTGGTTTGGTTGGTATGGCTTCAACGCCGGTTCCGAGCTGAAAGTGGACGCGGTGACCGCCTCCGCCTTCCTCAATACCGACGTGGCGGCATCGTTCGCCGGCACCGCCTGGTTCCTGCTGGAATGGTCGCATGCCAAGCAACCCAAGTTCGTCGGCCTGTTGACCGGCGCCGTGGCCGGCCTGGCCACCATCACCCCGGCCGCCGGCTATGTGTCGCTGGGCAGCGCCGCTGTGATCGGCCTGATCGCCGCCGTGGTGTGCTACTACGCCGTGCAGTTGAAGAATCGCCTGAACTGGGACGACGCGCTGGATGTGTGGGGCGTGCATGGCGTGGGCGGCCTGCTCGGCACCATTCTGCTGGGCGTGTTCGCCACCAAGGGCTGGAATGCCGCTGGCGCCGACGGCCTGTTGTACGGCGACGCCAGCTTCCTGTTCAAACAGGTGGTGGCGGCCGTGGCCTCCGGCGCCTGGGCGTTTGGCTTCACCTACGGCATGCTGTGGCTGATCGACCGCGTCACGCCGGTCAAGGTGGGCGCCGCTGTCGAGCAGGCCGGTCTGGACGTCAGCCTGCACGGCGAGGAAGCCTATATCTGAGCCGTAGATCGGCTGTCTGCTTGGCTCAAGCCGCGGCGCGTCCGCGGCTTTTTGCTGGGCGTCAGAGCAGGATGGCGGCAGCGCGCCACAGCATGGCGACGCCTATGGCCGCCACCAGCAGCGCGAAGCCGCGCAGCAGTTGCTGCGGTGACAGCCGCGTGCTGAGCCGCCGGCCCAGCAGCATGCCGGCCATCGCCGCCAGCACGAAGCCGGCGCTGAGTAGCAAGGGCGGCCGCGCGCCGTGCCAGAGCGCGGAGACCACGCCGCCGCTGCCGACCAGTGCGATCACCAGCAGCGAGGTGGCGATGATGGCGTGCATGCCCAGATCGCTCAGCCGGCGCAGCGCCGGCACGATGACGAAGCCGCCGCCGACGCCCAGCAGGCCGGTCAGCAAGCCGGTGAAGGCGCCGACGCCGGCCAGCGCCGCGGCGCTGAGCACGTTCCAGCGCAGGCGGCCGGTGTCCGGGTTCAGCCGGCACAGCGTTTGCCTTGGCTCCTGGGACAGGATGGCATCGGGGTGGGCGGCGCGCCAGGTGCGGGAGGCCACGGTCAGCATGGCCAGCGCGAACAGCCCGGTCAACCACGCACTCGGCAATTGCTGCGCCAGCCGGGTGCCCAGCGCGGTGAACGGCAAGCTGCTGATTGCCATCAGCCAAGCGGCGCGGTAACGCACCAAGCGGCGGCGCCAGCCCTCATAGGCGCCAAGCGCGGCGCCCGCGACCACGGCCAGCAGCGCTACCGGCGCGGCTTGCGGCAAGCTCCAGCCCTGGGTGGCCATCAGCGCCGGAATGGCCAGAATGCCGCCGCCGGCGCCGGTCAGCCCCAATATCGCGCCCAGCAGCATGCCCAGCGTCAGCATCAGCAGCATGCAAGGGCTCCGGGAACAGGCGCAATGCGCCTTACGTTGCGGCGGGCGAAAAATGGGGGCATGAGGGACAGGTCTTTATCGGCTATACTTCAATACATTATATGATTTAATATAATGAAGTAAAGCCCATCCGCGGAGGAGAACATGCCGGTTCAGATCGAGAGCTTTTTCGATGCCGTTACCCATACCATCAGCCACATCGTCTACGACCGGCCTGGCGGCCACGCGGCCATCATCGATCCCGTGCTGGATTTCGATCCCAGCTCCGGCCGCAGCGCGCGCCATGGAGCGGACCGGCTGCTGGCTTTTCTGATGGAGCAGCGGCTGACGCTGCAGTGGATACTGGAAACCCATGCCCACGCCGACCACTTGTCCGCCGCCGGGTATTTGAAGGACAAAGCCGGCGGCCAAATCGGCATCGGCCGGCGCATAGACGAGGTGCAGTCCACGTTCAGCCGGGTGTTCAATCTGGAGCCGGCGTTCCGCTGCGATGGCTCGCAGTTCGACCATCTGTTCGGCGACGGAGAAACCTTCCGGATCGGCGAGCTGGGCGCCCGCGTGCTGGCGCTGCCCGGCCATACGCCGGCCGATGTCGGCTATCAGGTGGAAGACGCGGTGTTTGTCGGCGACACCTTGTTCATGCCGGACGTGGGCACCGCGCGCTGCGATTTTCCCGGCGGCGATGCCGCCACGCTGTACCGTTCCATCCGCAAGCTGCTGGCGCTGCCCGACGAAACCCGGCTGCTGCTGTGCCACGACTATCCGCCGCCGGGCCGCGAGCCGGCGTGGCGCGTGACGGTGGCCGAGCAACGTCGCGCCAATCTGCATGCGCGCGACGGGGTGGACGAGGCGGCCTTCGTGAAGATGCGCCAGGCGCGCGATGCGACGCTGGACATGCCGCGGCTGTTGCTGCCATCGATCCAGGTCAATATCCGCGCCGGCCGGCTGCCGCCGGCGGAAGACAACGGCGTGCGTTACCTGAAGCTGCCGCTGGACGCGTTCTGAGCGCGGCGCGCCATTTCGCTCTTGGCCAGATCCAGGGCCTTGGCGCGGGCGCCGGCGTCGCCCTGCGCTCCGGCGCGGGCATACCAGCGTATCGCCGCCGGAATGTTTTGCTTCACGCCGCGGCCGTGTTCGTACATGCTCGCGGTCAGGTATTGCGCGCCGACGTCGCCTTGCTTGGCCGCCTCCTCGTACCAGTACGCGGCCAGCCTGTCGTCCTGCGGCGCGCCTCGCCCCAGGAAATACTGGGTGCCCAGGTCCAGCTGGGCCGCCAGATAGCCCTGCCGCGCGGCCAGCGTGAACCAGCGCGTCGCCTCGGTCAGCGACTTGGGCACGGCGTCGCCGCGCTCGGCCAGCAGGCCCAGCGCATGCTGTGCCTGCGCCAGATTGAGATCGGCCGCCTTTTTCAGCCAGAAGACCGCCGCCGGCTTGTCCACCGGCCCGGCCTCGCCGCGCCAGTCCATCATCGCCAGGTCGAAGGCGGCTACCCGGTCGCCGTGCTCGGCCGCCTGCCAAAAAGCGACGCGGGCGGCGGCCAGCCGGCCGCCCTGATACTCATGCCAGCCCGGCACTTCCGGCGCGGCGGCCAGCGCGCCCAGGCTGAACAGCAACGGCCAGATCGCAAGACGTTTCATCGCGGTTCTCCTGCTTTGAGTTTAGTCGCGGCGGCCGGTGAATTCTGACGGCGCGGCGTTTTTGTCTGTTGGCGCGGACTGTGGCACGCTACACTATTTGACTAGATGTCACTGGAGTACCTGATGAGTGCCTCCCCGCTTGATCCGCTGTGGTCGGCCATCCGCGACGAAACGCTGACTGCGGTGGACAGCGAGCCGCTGCTGGCCAGTTTTCTGCACATGACCGTATTGCGCCACGCCACGCTGGAAGACGTGCTGGCCTTCCATCTTTCCAGCAAGCTCGCCAGTCCGGTGATGGACCCGCGCGCGCTGCTTGAACTGTTCCGCGAAGCCTTCCAGGCCGATCCGGCCATCAGCGCGGCGATGCGCGCCGACATCCGCGCCTGTTACGAGCGCGACCCGGCTTGCGACCGCTATTCCACGCCGCTGTTGTATTTCAAGGGCTTTCACGCCATCCAGAGCCAGCGCATCACGCATTGGCTATGGCAGCAAGGCCGCACCACGCTGGCGCTGTTCCTGCAGAACCGCATTTCCGAAGTGACCGGCGCCGACATCCATCCGGCGGCGCGCATCGGCGAAGGCGTGATGCTGGACCATGGCACCGGCCTGGTGGTCGGCGAGACCGCCGTCATCGGCAACAATGTGTCCATCCTGCACGGCGTGACGCTGGGCGGCTCCGGCAAGGAGCGCGGCGACCGCCATCCTAAGATAGGCGACGGCGTGATGCTGGGCGCCGGCTCGGCGGTGCTGGGCAATATCCGCGTCGGCGAGTGCGCCAAGGTGGGGGCCGGCAGCGTGGTGCTGGAGGACGTGCCGCCGCACGCCACGGTGGCCGGCGTGCCGGCGCGGGTGGTGGCGCAAGCCTGTCCCGGCACCCCGGCGCTGGACATGGATCAGCGGGTCTAGGGGCTGTTGACGTTTGGTGAGTGGATCGCGTTTGAGCCGATTTGGGCCGGAAGCAAGGCGCACAGTCCGCCGCATAGTCATTCTATGCAAGGGCTGGGCAACGTGGCTTCCGGCCCAAAGCGGCCAAACCCGCAGGGCCGGGTGCCTTTCGCGCCGACTCTTCGTTGTTCCGCGCTGGCAGAGAATGACTATGCGGCGCGCGAAACGCCTCGATTCGCCGCAAAACGCATCCCGGCGCGACCGCCCACCAAACGTCAACAGCCCCTAGGCCTTTCCCCGGCGGCGGCCCGGCCTGTAATGAAAGTACAGCTGGCTTTGCCGCCGTCGCCGCCGCGCTGCCCATTCGATTGACCGCCCTGCCCCGATGCGTCCGCGTGGAATCGGCCCTGGCGGGCTTGTCCGGCAAGGTCGCCGGTTCTTGGTAGTTTTCCAACAGTCTCGATGCCAACGGCTTGGCGGCCTGTAGCTTAGCCGCTACAATGCGCGCGGCCGGCGACCGCCCCGATATTGCATGGCGGCGCCGGGTTCATCAGGAAAACCACCCCATGAACGTCAGAGTTGTCGATTACCGCGCCCCGGACGCCGCGGAGCAGTTCACCCGTTCCCTGCACGAAACCGGCTTCGGCGTGCTGACCAACCATCCCATCCCGCAAGACCTGGTGGAGAAGATCTACGCCGAATGGCTGGGCTTCTTCAACAGCGAAGAAAAGTTCGACTACGCCTTCTCGGTGGAGAAGCAGGACGGCTGGTTCTCGCCGGAGGTGTCGGAAACCGCCAAGGGCGCCACGCTCAAGGACATCAAGGAATATTTCCACATCTATCCGTGGGGCCGCGTGCCGCCTGCGCTCAAGGCCGACGCCGACCGCTATTACGGCATCGCCAACCAGCTGGCGCAGGAGCTGCTGTCCTGGGTGCAGCAATACACCCCGTCCGACATCGCCGCCAACTACCGCGAACCGCTGTCGCACATGATTGAAGGCAGCCAGCAGACGCTGCTGCGCGTGCTGCGTTACCCGCCGCTGACCGGCAACGAGCCGGCCGGCTCGCTGCGCGCCGCCGCCCACGGCGATATCAATCTGCTGACCATCCTGCCGGCCGCCAACGAGCCGGGCCTGCAGGTGCAGGACAAGCACGGCGACTGGATCGACGTGCCCTGCGACTTCGGCACCCTGGTGGTGAACATCGGCGACATGCTGCAGGAGGCATCCGCCGGCTACTACCCGTCCACCCAGCACCGCGTGGTCAACCCCAGCGGCGAGGGCGCGAAGAAAAGCCGCGTCTCGCTGCCGCTGTTCCTGCACCCGCGCCCGGAGGTGGTGCTGTCCGACCGCCACACCGCCGGCAGCTATCTGGACGAGCGCCTGCGCGAACTGGGCGTCAAGATGTAAGAACGTGTTCACGATCTTTGGCCAAGCAAATATCCCCTCCCTGCACGCCGGGTAGCCCCGGCTATGAAAACGGTAATCCGCGTAGCGGATTCAAAGCCCAAAAAATCGTGAACATGTCTTAAGCGGCAGACCCTGGCCTATCCAAAAACCGAAGCGTCGCTTCGGTTTTTTTTCGTCCATCGCTTGACCGCATGCTGCGAGGCGCGGATTCGCCAACTACGATGACATTAGACGCGGCATTTCTGGCTGTCGCGGCGGCGACACGCCTATGGGCAGAGATTGAACAATATCAATCAGCCGCCATCA